>CACZOT010000092.1 GCA_902782795.1 uncultured Eubacteriales bacterium
CGGGCTCGTTTTTTTCGTCTCACTTCTTTTCACGCAGGACCCGTTCGTTCCTCGCGCCGTCTCTCTAAACGGCTTTGTCCCGTTCTGTTTCCGCCGCTCCGGGCTTTCCACCTGAATCCTGCCGCGCCAGCGTCAGGATGCCCGCGCAGCGGGAGACCTGCGTAAAGCGCAGGCCCGGGAACGCTTCCCGCAGTTCCTCCGCGACGAAATAGATCTCCTCGTCGTCCCACGCCTCCCCCGCTTCCCGCCGGCATTGATCGAGCTGGGCGCGGTTCTCGAACGCGACGTCGCCGATCAGGATCCGCCCGTTTTCCGTCAGGCGATCCCACAGTTCCCGAAGAAACGCCACCTTCTGCCCGTCCGTCAGGTGATGCAGGGAATAGGTCGCCACGATGAAATCATAGCGCAGATGGCGCAGCTGCTCCGCCAAGCCCTTCGTGAAATCCCCCTGGTACAGGCGGGCTTCCGGCATTTTCCGGGAGGCCAGGGCGATCATTTTGGGCGAGAAATCCTGCCCATAGATATGGCAGCCCCGCTCATACAGCTTCGCCGTGAGGGTGCCCGTCCCAAAGCCGATATCGAGCACGGTCGCCTTCGGTGTCTGCATGATGGTCTGAAAAATGCCGCCCAGCACCTTCCTGTACCCGGCGAAGGGGTAGGAATCCTCTTCATCGGAAAGCCCGACCGCCTTGTCGTATCCGTCGGCCCAGAGGTCGAAGCCCTCTTTGTCCAGCATTTCTTATCCTCCCAAATCCAGTTTTTCCGCGCCGTCACTCCGCCCGGGCGGCGTCGCGCGGCAGCTCGGGCGTGTAATTCCAGGCAAGGATGCGCCAGCCGCCGTCCTTGTATTCCAGCACGTTCACAGAGCAGTTGGACGTGCCCATCAGCGCGCCCTGCTTATAGGGCAGACCGGTCACGTACTGCAGGACGTTGCGCAGCGTGCCCGCGTGCGTCACCACCGCCACGTTGCGCTTGCCCTCCGCGGCGTCCGCCTCCAGCCTGCGCATGAACGACGAGACCCGCGCGAAGAAGTGCTCCGGCGTCTCGCCGCCGATCTCGCTGTAATCGAGCTCACGCCGCCACTGGAGATACTTCTCGCCATACTCTTCCTCCATCTGGCTGAAGGGCTTGCACACGACGTTCGGGCCGTTGTTGTATTCGCGCATTTCCTCGGTGAGGACGAACCGGTTGCGCAGGCGCGGCAGCAGGAGCGCCGCCGTCTGCTGGGTGCGGACGAGGTCGCTGACGTAGACCGCGTCGAAATCGATATCCTCGAGCAGCCGCCCGCTGGCGCGAGCCTGCTCCTTTCCCTTGTCCGTGAGCTCCACGGAAGACCATCCGCTGTGGATCCGGTAGGCGTTGCCTTCGCTCTCCCCGTGGCGAACCATGTAGACCTTCATTGCGATGTGTTCCTTTCCATAATCGATAGATTCTTCTGTCCCCGGCCCGGCCGCGGGCGCGGGCTCCTTCTTTGGGTCTGCCCGCGCGCGGAGCCATTCGCGTGTCAATCGGTTTGCGGCCCGCGAGACCGTTTCCTCGGGTGCGCCTCAGAACAGTCTGCATTTGCTCGGCTCGTTTTTCGGCCCCGGAGAGCTCCGCGACTTCGAGCGAGGGTGTCCGGCGCGTGGCGAGGGGTGGCCCGTCGGGCCGTCCCGAGCCGTGCGCCGCGGCGGGCCTTCCGCCGCCCTCTGGCGCTTCGGGCGAGCGCGTCTGGCGCGTGGCGAGGGGTGGCCCATCGGGCCGCCCGCGCCGTGCGCCGCGGCGGGCCGCCGTCTCCCGCGCGCCAAAGGCGCGGGAGACGGCGGCCCGTGGGTTCACTTCTCCGTTTCAGACTTCGACGCCCAGATCGCCCGGCCCGAAGTATTCCGGGAGGAGGTCTCGCAAAAGCGCCTTCCTCCAGGGTTTTCCCGCGGTCCCGACGATGACCTCCATGCCCGGCGCGGCGAATTCGGCCAGCACCTGACGGCAGATGCCGCAGGGCCAGGCGTCCGCCGTGGAGCCGACGATGGCGATCTTCGTGAAGCGGCGCGCGCCCTGGGTCACGGCGGCGCAGACGGCGGCGCGTTCGGCGCAGATGGTGGCGCCGTAGGAGGAATTCTCGATGTTCACGCCGGTGAACACGCGGCCGTCCTCGCACAGAAGCGCGGCGCTGACGTGGAAATTCGAATAGGGGCAATAGGAGCGGTCCTGCATCGAGCAGGCGAGATCGTACAAGGCCTGGTCATCCATGAGCATTTCCTCCTCGCGCGGCGCGAGCAGGCGCAGCGCTTTTTCTTCCATGGCGCGCATGCAGGCGCGCTCCTCCTCGGTCTCGTGGTCGTAGCCCATGAGATGGAACATGGCGTGGGCGGTGAGATAGCACAGCTCCCGCTTGAGCGTATGGCCGTACTCCTCGGCCTGGGCGCGGGCGCGCGGCAGGGAAACGAGGATATCCCCCAGGCAGCTGGCGCCCATCTCCGGGTCGTACTCGCGGCGGACGCGGCGCTCGTTGTCGCGCGCCGTGCCCTGCGGGTAGGAGACGGTCGGGAAGCTGAGCACGTCCGTCGGGCGGTCCACGCCGCGCGTTTCGCGGTTGACAACGTGGATCTCCTCATCGCCGATCAATTGCAGGCTGGCGTACACGGGCACGGTCAGGCCCTCCGCCTCCACGCAGGCGCGCGCCGTCGCCTCCAGGAGCGGCGCGAGACCCTCCGGCGCGTCGCCGCGCTCGGTCGAATATTCCAGGATCATTCTCCTGTATCCTCCGTTTTCTCCGCCTCCGGAGCGCTCGCAGGCGCGGCCTGTTCCGCGGGAGACGGCTTTGGGACAGACGGGACCCCCGGCGCCGCTTCAGTCTTGACCTTGGGGACCGGTTTGACCGCTGGCGCGGGCTTCGACTCCCCCGCGGGCTTGGCCTCCGGGACGGGTTTCGCCTCCGTTTTGGGCTCCACGGCAGGCTCTGGCTCCGGAGCGGGTTTCGCCTCGGGCTTCGTTTCACCGGCAGGCTTCGCCTCGGGCGCAGGTTTCGACTCCCCCGCGGGCTTGCCCTCTGAGACGGGTTTCGCCTCCGTTTTGGGCTCCACGACAGGCTTTGGCTCTGGAGCGGGTTTCGCCTCGGGCTTCGGCTCCGCGGCCGGCTTGGCCTCCGGAGCGGGTTTCGGCGCGGGCTTGGCCGGGGCGGCGTTCTTTTGCTCCGGCGCGGGCGCCTCCTCCTTGACGGGCTTCATGAAGATGCGCATCGGGCCCTTGCTGTGGCGCGTCGGCGGCGGATCGGGGTAGGCGATGCGCTCGTGGTACACGCCCGTGAGCACGGTGACGAACGCCTCGCGGATCTTGCCGATATCGGCGAAGGTGAGGCGGCACTCGTTGAGATCGCCATCCTGGATGCGCTGGTTGATGAGCCGGTCCACCATCTCGCCGATGGACTGGGGATCGCGCTGCTGCAGCGTGCGGCTGGTGGCCTCCACGGGGTCGGCCAGCATGACGCAGGCCTCCTCGCGCGTCTTGGGCAGAGGCGCGTCGTAGGTGAAATCGGCCGGGTCGACGTTCTCTCCGTTCGCCTGCTTGAGAGCCTTGTCGTAGAAGAAGATCATGGTGCTGGAGCCGTGGTGCCGCTCGATGATATTGCGCACGCTCTCGGGCACGCGCTCCTTGGCGGCCATCTGCACGCCGTCGTGCGGGTGGGCGAGGATGATGGCGGCGGACACGCGCGGATCGGTGCGGTCGTGCGGGTTGTCGCCGATCTGGTTTTCGCGGAAATAGAGGGGCCGCTTGAGTTTGCCGATATCGTGGTAATACGCGCCCACGCGCGCGAGCAGACCGTTGGCGCCGATGGCGTTGGCGGCGGCCTCGGCCAGGTTGGCCACCACGATGGAATGGTGGTAGGTGCCGGGCGCCTCGAGCATGAGGCGGCGCAGCAGCGGCTGGTTGGGGTTGCTCAGATCAAAGAGCTTGGCGGTGGTGGTGAGGTTGAAGACCGCCTCCAGGATCGGCGTCAGGCCGATAGTGAGGATGCCCGCCAGCACGCCCGAGCCGCCCGCCCAGAGCGAGGTGGCCAGAACGGAGGCAAAGTTTGCGTTGTTGGTCAGGCCGATGGCGATGGCGGTGACCATGCTCGCCGCGCCGCACAGAAGGCCCGAAAGGAGCACGCCCGTGCGCGAGGAATTGTGCGAGATCACGCCGATGCACAGCGCGCCTGAAACCGAGGTGGTGAGGATGGTGGTGAACACAGAGGCGGTGAAGATGCCGTTCGCGCCTGAGGCGATCAGCCCGGAGAAGACCGCCAGGACGATGCAGTTCATCAGCGCCAAGCGGGGCTTCATCAGGTAGACCGTGAGCATGATGCCCATCACCGCGGGCATGAGATAGACGTTGAACTGCATCACCGCCCAGCAGACGAGCACCGTGATCACGAGGATGGTCATCAGCAGGGTGATGTGCCTCGGCGAGCGCAGAAGCTCCTTTTCGAACGTCCAGAGGTAGACGAGCAGGGTCGTCATCAGCAGGGCCACCAGCAGGAACGCCCCGCCCAGGAGCGTGTAGTCGATGCCCTGCTCCTTGAGAAGACCCAGGCTGTTGAGCATCTCGATCTGCGCGCGCGTGACGATCTCACCGGCGCGGACGATGTTCTGGCCCTTGATGTACATGACCGCCTCCACCTCTTCGCGCGCCTTCTGGCGGTTGAGCTCGGTGGTGTCCTCGTCGATGAGCATGTTGGCGCGCAGGTACGGGCGGATGATCTCCACCGCCGTACCCGCCATGGTGTTATCCCATCCGGCGGTGACGAGCTCCCGCTGGATGCCGTAGAGAGTGTCCGATTCCTGGCCCTCGGCGATGTTGAGGTTCAGGTGGTCCCGCACGCGAGCGATGGCCTGGTCGGCCAGCTTGCGCAGCGTCTCCTGCGTGGAGGCCAGCACGGAGTTGAGGCGCGCCTCGCTCAGGACGACAGGATCGATGAGGTCAGCCGCCTCCTGGCGCATCTCTTCGGTGATCTCGTCGGGCTCGCTGTCCTCGTCCACCGCGCCGAGCGTCACAAAGGTATTAAAGGCCGTCGCCACGCTGCTGAGGACCTCCGGCGCGACGGTGGAATCCTGCACGTAGGAGGGTTCCACCGCCTTGGCCGCAGCCTCGCGGCGTTGGTTCGTGGTGACGGTGTCCTCCACGTCCTTCGTGGCGGTGATCGTCACGGGGGAGACCTGCCCGACGCGGATATCGTAGCGGCTGGGCAGCGTCGCCAGGCCGATAATCACGGCCAACAGGCAGTAGGAAACGACGATGATCAGCGCCGAGACGATCGCCCCGGAGCCTCCCTTCGCCCTTTTCTCCTTCGACATTCGTTCCTCTCCTTCCCTGCGCGGCGCTGCGCGCGGGCTGAGCCCGCGCGCTTGCGCCGCCACCATGGCGAGAGGGCTCCGCCCTCTGCACTCCCGCTCAAGGGCCTGAGGCCCTTGAGAATCTCTTATTCGGGGATTCCTTCTTTGCGACGCGTTTGCTTTCTTACGCTGAGTCTGCTCTTTCCACAGCTCGGCAAGGGGCTTTGCGCGGCCTGCGGGCCGCCGCCTTGGCGCGAGAGCGCTTCGCCTTTCGGCTCGCCGCTCTCGCGCTATAGCCCGCGCATGGATCCTTCAGGATATCCCTTTCGTTTTCCGCACGCGAGACCGGATCTCTCTTCTTCTTTCCATACCCGGCGTTTGCTCAGAATAAGCTCAATCCTCCCAGGCCCTCTGCTTCGGGAGACGCACTCTCTCTCGCAGAGCCTCCCCCGGCGCGTGGCGAGAGGTGGCCTTCAGGCCGTCTCGAGCCGTGCGCCGGGTCTCCGGGGGAGCGCGAGGGGGCCGCAGCCCCCTCGCTTTGGGGGCGCGGTCGCGAGGGGTGGCCCGCAGGGCCGTCCCGAGCGGTCGCGCC
>CACZOT010000093.1 GCA_902782795.1 uncultured Eubacteriales bacterium
GGATCGCCGGGGCAGAAGAGGATGCCGGCTTTGATCTTTTCTTCCTCGCGCATGGGGGCGTTCCTTCCTTCGTGTGCTTTGCGGGCCGCACGGCCCTTTTTCTATTATACCTGGAAGCCCGGCGCAAGGCAACCGGAAAAAACGCCGGGGCGGGAGAGGTTCTTTCCCCCCAGCCCGGCGTGGGGGCATAAAGCCAACACGGCCTTGCACTCCTTTCATAAGGAGTACAAGGCCGTTTCCTGTGTTCCGGCGGTTCTTCCGACCGCTTCCCTGCCGGGGCGTTTCCCGGCTCAGTAGAGGCTGGCGACGATCTCCGCGCAGCGCTCGATGCCCAGGGCGCCGCTGTCCAGGGCCACGTGGTAATTCTCCATGGCGCCCCAGCGGCGGTCGGTATACATCTGGTAATAGGCGCGGCGCTTGCGGTCCTTCTCCTTGAGGCGGGAGACGGGGTCCTGCGCGCTCTCGCCGTACTGGTTGACGATGCGCTCGGCGCGCTTCTCCATGGAGGCGTGGATGAACACGGTGAGCAAGTTGTCCCAATCGCCGAGGATATAATCCGAGCAGCGGCCCACGATCACGCAGGATTCCTGCTCGGCCAGCTCGCGGATGACCTTGGTCTGGGCGGAGAAGAGCTTGTCCCCCACGGAATGGCCGTAGTAATCGTGGCTGGAGACGAAATCCATCCAGCTGCGCACGTCCTCGGCGTGGGCGGCCACGTATTCCTTGAACAGGCCGCTCTCCTGGGCGATCTTGTCGATGAGCTCCTGGTCGTAGCAGGCGATGCCCAGCTTCTGCGCCGCCAGGCGGCCGATGGTCCTGCCGCCCGAACCGAATTCGCGGCTGATGGTGATGATGCGGTTGCTCATACGATTGCTCCTTCCTGCGCGCCGAGCGCGCTGTCGGACCCAAGTTCCCTGTAGATGCGCCGGATGATCACGGCGGCGGCGATGAACGTGAGGATATCCGCCGCCGGGAACGAATAGAGGAGGCCGTCCAGGGCGAAGACCAGGGGCAGGAGGATGGGCAGGGCCACGCCCAGCACCACCTCGCGCAGCATGGAGATCGCCACGGATTCCTTCGCCTTGCCCACTGCCTGCAGGTAGATGAAGGCGCCCTTGTTCACCGTGGCCAGGGGCATGGCGCACAGATACACGCGGAAGCACTTCACGGCGAAAGCGGCATAGTACCCGCTCTCGTTCGCCGCGCCGAACAGGGCGATGAGCCTGTGCGGGAACGCCTCCACGATCAAAAGCGCCGCCCCGCCGACGATCGCCTCCGCGGCCAGGAGCAGCGTGAAGAGGCGGCGCACGCGGTCCTTCCTCCCTGCTCCCATATTATAGCCTACCACGGGAATGCACCCCGCCGCAAGTCCTACGGCGATGGAAATCACGATTTGGAAAAATTTCATGACGATGCCCAGCACCGCCAGGGGGATCTGCGCCAGGTCCTCCCGCCCGAAGACGGGGTCGAGCGCTCCGTATTTGGCGCACATATTCTGCACCGCCGCCATGGAGACCACGAGCGAAAGCTGCGAAAGGAGGCTGGTGAGGCCCAGGGCCAGGTATTTGGGCAAAAGATCCGCCTGCAAGCCGAAGCACTCCCCGCTCAGGCGCACCGCCTTCATATGGCACAGATACCACACGGAGAGCCCCGCCGTGAGCGCCTGCCCGGCCACCGTGGCCACCGCCGCGCCGGTCATGCCCATGCGCAGGGGGTAGATGAACAGAGGATCCAGCGCGAGGTTGGTCAGCGCGCCGGCCACCGTGGCCGCCATGGCGAAGCGCGGGCTGCCGTCCGAGCGGATGATGGGGTTCATGGCCTGGCCGAACATGTAAAAGGGCACGCCCAGGGCGATCCAGAAGAAATACTCCCGCGCGCAGGCGAAGGTCTCCTGGTTGACGCGGCCGCCGAAGGCCGTGAGGATGGGATCCCGAAAGAGCAGATACGCCGCCGCCAGCGCGAGGCTTAGCGTCAGGCACAGCACCACCGCGCTCCCCACGGCGCGCCCGGCGTCCTCCTCCCTTTTCGCGCCCAGGCAGATGCTGACGAAGGCGCAGGCGCCGTCGCCGATCATCACCGCCACGGCCAGGGCCGCCACCGTGAGCGGGAACACCACCGTGTTGGCGGCGTTGCCGAAGGAACCGAGGTAATCGGCGTTGGCGATGAAGACCTGGTCGACGATGTTGTACAGCGCCGCCACCAGCAGCGAGATCACGCAGGGCACCGCGTAGCGGCGCATGAGGCGGCCCGGTTTTTCCGTGAGCAGGAACGCGTTGGCACGTTGTTCGGACATGGCTGTTTCCCTCCAAAAACCAAACGGCGATACACTGCCGTATCGTATCTGCGCAATGTATCGCATGTATCGTGCCGGATGTATGCTGTTTTTTTGTACGGGAAGGATTATAGCACCGCTCCTCCGCCCCTTGTCAGCGCGGCAGCGTTAAGATTTCCCGCCGGGCCATCAAACGCCCCCTTCCGGCGCATCCAACGGGCGTGATCACAAAAAACATTCTTTCGGGAGGTGCGCCGTATGCGCCGGTACCTGTGTGTGTTCCTGATCCTCGCGATCCTCCTTGCCCGCCTGCCCGCCGCGGCCGAAGACGCGGACGTCTCCGCCCTGGCCGTCTGGAACGGACGTCTGCTCGCCGCCGGACCGGAGGGTGTCGCCTGCCTCGCCCTGCCCGACGGGGAGAGGGCCCTCTCTCCCCTGCCGGAGGGAGAGCCCCTGGCCTTCGTCCCCGCCGGGGAGGAGATGTGCCTGCTCTCCGCCGGGGAGCGGGGCTTCCTTCTGGACCGCCTCACCCGCTCCGGCGCGCTGCTGCCTGCCCCGGAGCGCGTGCGCGCCTTCGACCCGCCCCTGGAGGGTGAGCTTTCCGGCGCGGCCGCGCTCGGGCGGGAGCTCTACCTGTGCGGCCTGGACCAGGATTTCCTCCGCGCGGTCTGGCGCGTCGACATGAAGAGCGGCGAGGCGCGCCCTGAGGACGCGCTCGCGGGTGTGGAGCGCCTGTGCGCCCTCGGGTCGGACCGCCTCCTGCTCCTCTCGGGCGGCGAGGACGGCCGCTTCGTCCTCTCCGCCTGGGACGGCGCGCGCCGCGAGCCCCTCTTCTCCCTGCCCGAGGCCGTCCGCGAGACGCCGGAGTGGCTCCTCGCCGCGGACGGCGAAGCCTGGTTCCTCTCGTCCGGGAACCTCTGGCGGGCGGATCTTTCCTCCGGCGAGGCGCGGCCGCTCTTCACCGTTTCCCGGGAGACCCGCGCCGCCGCCTTCTGGCCGGGGCGCGGCCTCGTCCTCGCCGGGCCGGGCGGTCTGCGCTGGATCGATCCGGACGCGGACGATTGGGTCCTGCGCGTGTACGACGACCTCTCCAGCGAGGATCTCGCCCGGACGGCCGCCCTGTTCGAGGAGGAGAACCCCGGCGCGCGCGTGCTCCTCGAGGGAGACCTGGATCTCGGCGCGGACGAGCTCCTGCGCCGCTTCCTGGGCCGCGACGCGCCGTGGGACGCGCTGCTCCTGCCCTTTTCCAGCCCGGCCCTCTCCGCGCTGATGGAGCGCGGATACGTCTGCCCCCTCGGCCCGGCGGCGAACGCTCTCGCCGCCGGCATGTATCCCCTCGTGCGGGAGCGCGTGGCCCCGGAAGGCGCGGCCCTGTGCGTGCCGCTGGAGGTCTCCGCGCGGGTTTCCCTGGGCGTGAGCCGGGCGGGGCTCGCCCGCATCGGCCTGGCGCCGGAGGACCTGCCAGCCTCCTGGGAAGGGCTGCTCTCCTGGATGGGCGAGACCCTCCCTTCCCTTCTGCCCGAGGGCATGAGCGCCTTCCCGGCCTTCATGCCCGCATCGACCTGGCGGCGCGGCCTCTTCGAGAGCATCCTCACGGATTGGGAGGAATACCGCCGCCGCGCCGACCCCGACCCCGGCTACGACGCGCCGGAGCTCCTGCGCCTCCTGGAGCTCCTGGACCGGCTGGATTGGGACGCCCTGGGCAACGGCGGAACCGAGCGCTCACCGGAGGTGGACGAGTCCTCCTTCCTGTTCGAGCCTGTCGGCGTCTGCCTGGTCGAAAGCGCCGGACGCCTTCCCCTCGCGCTCACGCCCGTGGAAGGCGTGAGCGCGGCCGTCTACCTGGAGGGAGGGGCGCTCATCGTCAACCCCGCCTCGGAGCGGCTCGACGCGGCCCTCGCCTTCGCGGACGCGGCCTGCGCCTGCATCTCCCCGCAGAGCCGGCGCGCCCTCAGCCCGGAGGAGAGCGGCGGCGTCGCAAACGGGCCGCTCCTTCCCGCGATCGGGGAAGCGCGCGCGGAAGTCTCGCGCTTGGAAGCCGCCCTGGCCGAAGCCGACGGCTCCGCCCGCCAATCTCTCGCCGATGCCCTCGCGGCGGCGCGGCGCGAGGCGGAAGCGCTTGAGGCGGAGGCCTGGATCGTCTCCCCGGAGGCGCTGGCCTGGTATCGCGGGCACGACGGGCGCGTGCTCCCGCGCGGCGAGGACATCGGGCTCATCCTCAACCAGAGGGAGATGAACATGCTGCGCGCCGGATATCTCGCGGGCGAGCTCTCCCCCGCGCGCTTCCTGGCCTCCCTCCAGGAAAAGCGCTCCATGCAGCTGGCCGAAGGCGGCTTTTGAGCGAAAAAAAGGCGGCGGCCCCGCAAAACGCGGGGCCGCCGCCTTCCTTACGCACCCGCGGACCTCGCCGCCGGGATCGCGTCGGCAGAACGCCCCGCGCCTGCGCGTTTCCTCCGCCGGGCGGGAAAAAACGTTCTCCGTCCCCTTGCATTTTTCCCGTTTTTCCAGTATACTGATAGAAGCTGCGCCGGAATGATGGAATTGGCAGACGTGCTGGACTCAAAATGTCTCACGCCTCACACCGTTCAAAACCTGGAAAGCCTTGTGCCACAAGGATTTTCCAAAACGAAAAATCTCCGATTTTCGGGATTGGCCTCCATTTTGGCCTCCAAATTCCGAAA
>CACZOT010000094.1 GCA_902782795.1 uncultured Eubacteriales bacterium
CATCATGCGGATGGAAGTGCAGCCCCGGTCCTTCAGGAACTGGATGGCCGCGGAGGCGGATCCGCCCGTGGCCAGCATGGGGTCCACCACGATCAGCAGCCGTTCCTCCGCATCGGAGGGGAGCTTGCAGTAGTATTCCACGGGCTTGAGGGTCTCCGGGTCGCGATAGAGGCCGATGTGGCCCACGCGCGCCGCGGGGACGAGTTTGTGCAGGCCGTCCACCATGCCCAGGCCCGCGCGCAGGATCGGCACCAGGCCGAGCTTCTTGCCGGAGATCATCTGCGCGGTGCACTTGGCGACGGGCGTCTCGATCTCGACATCCTCCATGGGCAGGTCGCGCGTGACCTCGTAGCCCATGAGCATGGCGATCTCGTCCAGGAGCTCGCGGAAATCCTTGGAGCCGGTCTCCTTCTTGCGCATCAGGGTCAGCTTATGCTGGATCAGGGGGTGGTTCAGTACATGCAGTGTGCTCATAATCCGCCTCCGCTTTCGTTGTTTTCCAAAGAAATAGTATACCACCAAACCTGCCGTTTCGCAACGCCCTTTTGCCCGGGACGGACCGCCGCGACAAATTTTGCCGGTTTTGACCCGAGGCCGAAGCGATTTCAAACCTCCGCACGGTCCTCCAGGAGGGCGAGAAGGCTCTCTCCGGCCCGGTCCGGGATGGCGGCGAGGAGGCGCTCCTCTCCTACGCGGCCGAGGCAGCGCATGGCCCTGTCCATGAGACAGAAGGTCACCACCCGCCCCGGGCGCAGCTCCCGCAGGGCCCGGGAGACGCTCGTCCCCGCGGGCACGGCCATCTCGCGCACGGGCAGAGCCCCGGCGCGGCGCAGTTCCTCCCGGCGCAGGACCAGGGCCTCCGCGGCTGCGGAGACGGCCTCGCGGGGCTCCTGCAGGGCGCAGGCGGCGATGTAGACCGCGCCGATCAGGAGCGAGAGGTTCCACACGCCCCATCTCGCCCCCATCCAGACGGCGAGCGCGGCCATGCTCCCCGCGAGCGCGCAGCCCGCCGCCGCACCGATCCGGGCGGCTCTGCCCGGTCCCGTTCGCGCGGCGAGCATGGCGCAGAGTGCGCGGCCTCCGTCCAGCGGCAGGGCGGGCAGACAATTGACCAGGAACAGCGCCGCGTCCGCGCGCAAAAACAGCAGCCAGGGGCGCGCGAACCGCAGCGCGGGCCAGGCGCCTCCCGCCGCCGCCGCGCCCAGCAGCAGGAGAAGGCTCGCCGCGGGCCCCGCCAGCGCCACGGCCGCCATGCGCCACGGCGCGCCGCCCCAGAGGCTCTCCACGCGGATGGCCGCGCCCAGCGGCGTGAGGACGATCTCCTGCGTCCGCATCCCCAGGCCCCGCGCCGCCGCGAGATGGGCCAGTTCATGGGGCAGAAGGGCGGCGGCCAGGGCGAGCGCCTCCGGCCCCATGCCCATTCGCCAGGCGAGCAAGGCCGTCAGCGGCAGGAGGGCGTGGGCGCGCACGGGCGTGCCCAGGAGCGTAACGGGCGGCGTCCTCACGCCCCCTCCGGATCGACGGAGTTCTCTCCCTCGCGCAGTTCGAAATACAGCCGCGAGGGCTCGGAGGCGCCGGTCCTGCCGATCGCGTCGCCCGCCCAGAGCCTGTCGCCGGGCTGGACGCTGGTCTCCGCCAGATAGGCGTACACGCTTCCGCGCCCGCCCTCGTGCTCCATCAGCACGAGGTAATCCGCCATCGCGCCCTTCTCCACGGCCTTGACCTCGCCCGAAAGCGCCGCCCGCACCTCCGCGCCCGGCTGGCACACATACACCCGCCAGGGCTGGCGCGCGCTCCATTCATGCTCGATCCGCCCCTCGACCGGCTCCCGCAGGCTCTCCCGCGCGCCGCTGTTCCAGAAGACCAGCGCCGTCTCCGGCATCAGCTCCCGCACGAAGTAGAGCCGCCCGATGCTCTCGTCCAGGTCGATGCGCATGGTCAGGGCCCGTTCGATGCCCGCGGCGGCCGCCCGCGTCCAGGGGAGATCGGCGTTTTTGAGCGCCATGATCCCCAACAGCAGCGCGCAGGCCACAGCCGTGGAGCGCAGGAGCCTGTCCCCGATCCGGGCCGCTCCCCGGCGCACGGCGCTCTCCCGCTTCCCCTTCGCCTTCGTCTCCCCTGCCCGGGGATCCTCGTGGGTATGGATGCGCAGACCCTTCTGCATTCGCCCGCCTCCCTTCCGTCGCCCCAGCCTATGCCGCCGCCGGCCGCTCCTATGCCAAAAACCAAGAAGCGCCCCGCATGCGGACGGGGCGCCCTTGGAGAAAGAGGGGGTTCTCATGGAAGAGAGGCCGGGCATCGCTGCCCGACGCGTATACTATACCGCGCTCTTGTAGCGCGATTGTGGCGAGGTGGTGAACCAGTCGAAACGATTTCCCGGCATTCTTCGCAGCGCTATTCGGCCCCGAAGCGCTCGCGGAAGCCGAGCAGGGCCCTGGCGGCGGCGCGGTGCTTCTCCTCGATGCGGCCCATGGGCGCGCGGCATTCGCCCACCGGCACGCCCGCCTCGGCGAGAGCGGCCTTGAGCGTGGGGAACAGCCCCGCGCCCAGGAGGATATCCACCGCGGCGTTGATCGCGCCCTGATAGCGGCGCGCGGTCTCGAGGTCTCCCGCCTGCGCGGCGGCGAACACCTTCTTGGCCCAGGGGCCGATGATATTATAGGTCGAGCCGATGGCTCCGTCCGTGCCCAGGACCGCGGCGCTCAGGAGCATCTCGTCAAAGCCGGAGAAGAACAGCTTTTCCGGGAAGGCGCTGCGCATGCGCTCCAGGGCGAAGAAATCCGTATTGGTGAACTTGACCCCGGCGATGTTCTCGTGCTCGAGCAGGAGGCTCAGCTCGCCCCGGCCGATGCTCGTGCCGGAGAGCTTGGGGATGAAGTATAGGATCAGCGGCAGGGGGCTCTCGTCCGCGATCCTTCGGTACCAGGAGACGACCTCCTCCGGCGCGAACTGGTAGTAGATCGGCGTCACGGCGGAGACGGCGTCGTAGCCCGCGTCGGCCGCGGCGCGCGCCAGGGCGAGGATATCCTCGATGACGTTGGAGCCGATCTGCGCGATCAGGGAGCATTCCCCGTTCGCGTCTTCGGCCGCCCACCGGAGCGTGGTCATGCGGTCCTCGAAGCCCATGTTCATGTTCTCCCCCGTGGAGCCGTTCACGTACAGCCCGTCCACGCCCATCCGCTCGATGTTGTAGCGCACCACCGCGCGCATGCCCTCGCGGCTCGGGCGGCCGCTTTCGTCGAAGGCGTTCACCAGGGCGGAATAGATCCCTTTGCGCATGTTCCCGCATCTCCCTTCGGTTTTTCCTGTGGCCAATGTACTCTTTGCAAAAAAAGTTGTCAAGACCTGTTTACACCAGCCGGAAACGGTGTATACTAGATATTGTACGCTAAACACCAACAGGAGGCAATATATATGGAATGCATTTATAACGTCACCGGCGGAGAAGCCACCCGGAACGAGCTCAAAGCCTACTATGACCGCGCCGTGGAGCAGTACCACAAGGCCCCCACCGCCATCGACGTCAAGCTCGACGGCGAGTTTGTGGACCTCGCCTACCATTTCCAGCCCGTGTCCTTCCAGCGCATCCGCCGCATCACTGGCTACCTCGTCGGCACGCTGGACCGTTTCAACAACGCCAAGGCCGCCGAGGAGCGCGACCGCGTGAAGCACGGCGTCACCGAGGCGTAACGCTTCCCCCATTCCGGAACGAAAACCTACGGGCCTCCCGGTTCTTCTGACAGAACCGGGAGGCCTTTTTGCGATTCAGGCCGGCTCAGGGCCCTATGGACGCCGGACGTATGTGTTCGTCCTTGTGGAACTGCCCGTTGCCTTTATGAGCGCGGGCCGGGGGGCAAGGCCACCACGCGCCTCCTGTATCCTGCTGCCCCTATAGGCGCGGGGCGGAGCCCTCCGGCGGCTTTCCCGCCTTTCGCACCTTCTCCACGTAGAGATCGCACAGCTCGGCGGCGGTCTCGGCGTCGCGCGCCTCGCAGGAGACGAGACATTCGCGCCGCTGGGGCGAAGGCCGCACGCTGATTCGGGCCCGGTCCGTCTCCACATGAAGCCCGTCTCCGAGCGCCGCGCCGGGCAGCTCTCCGGAGAGCGCGCGCAGCACTCCGCCGCGCTCCGCCACGGGCACACGGCGCTCTCGCACGGCCATGGCGGGCATCTCCCGCCGCCAATCGGCCAGGCGGAGGCCCTTCTGTTCCAGGAGCTCGAGGGCGGCCAGCGCGAAAAAGGGCCCGTCCACCGCGAGGCGCAACATCTCCGGATCGATGGCCCCCAGGGCCTCCTGCTCCTCCCCGCGGCCGCTGTGTACGCGCTCTACCCGCGCGCCATAGCGCTTCGCGAGCTCCTCGATCGCACGCGCCGGGCCGTCGGCCACGGCGTATCGCTTCGCACCGCGCTCGAAGGCCGTCCAGGCACGCAGAAGTGCCTGCCATTCCGGGCCTGGGCGCTCGGCCGCGTCGCCGATCTCAGCGGAACCGTCCTGGGCAAGCCACACGCGCCACTCCCCCGCGACGCCCTGCATGAGCTCCTCGTCCCATTCGGCGCGCGCCTCCCAGCCCGCGCGGCGGAAGGCCTCCTGTGCCAGGCCCAGGAGCACCTCCGATCGCGCGAAGATCGCCGCGCCGCCGCTCCGCTCCCGGGCGGGAAAGCGCCGCGCCAGGTCCGCCAGATAGGGCAGACGCGCGTTCCCCGCCGCCAGAGGCACGCGCGCGGCGTCCGCAAAGAGCGTGCGCACGCCCTCACGCAGGATGGCTTTCTCCAATTCTCGCGCGCGCCGCGCGGTCGGTTCCGCGCCGTTTTCGCTCAGCGGGAGGATTCGCCGCCCGTCGACGAAGACGACCGCGTCCGCGCCCAGGAGCCGCGCCTGAAAGCGCAGGGCGGGCAAGGGCGCGACGCCGCTTTCCAACACCTCTGCGCCCTGGTAGAGGATCCCGGACACCAGCGCCCGCGCGCAGCACAGCGAGACGCTCCCCGCGCCGCGCCCCACGAGCACGCGCCCCTTTCCCAGCGCCCGCCCGACGCGCACGGCCTGCGCCGGGTCGCTCACGCGCAGGGATCCGCCCGCGAAGCGCAGGCCCTCCCCGCTGCCCCAGACCACATCCGCGGCCACCAGCGCGCCAGGGTCCAGAGCCTTGTGCGGCCAGACCCGCACGCCCGGCATCACGACGCTTTCTTCGCTTGCAACGCTGCTACTGCCGATGACGCTCCCCTCCATAGCGCAGGCGCGCGCTTCCAGGAGCGCCCCTTCCGCGAGGACGCCGCAGCTCAGCTGTGCGCCTTCCTCCATACGCGCTCCATGCCAGAGCACGCCACGCTTGACGCGCGCCCCGCGGCCGACGTAGGCGCCTGGGCCGACCGCCGTCCAAGGGCCGATCTCGGCCCCCGCCTCGACGACGGCCCCCTGGCCGATCCAAACCGGCCCCGTCACGCGCGCACGACCGCTCACCTGCGCGCCGGGCTCGATGGTAATCTCCCCCGCCTTCGCCGGCGTTTCCAGTCCCGTTTCTCCGGCAAGGATGGCGCGGTGGGCGTCCAGGTAGCCGGCGATATCGCCGATATCGCACCAGTATTCCCCGGTCTCCCAGCCGTACACGCCCAGCCCGCGCCGCATGAGCTCCGGGAAGAGATCCCGGCTGAAATCGTACGGACAGCCCTCCGGCACCAGGCGCAGCGCCTCCGGCTCGAGGATGTAGATCCCCGTGTTCACCAGGTCCGAAAAGACGTCGCTCCAGCCCGGCTTTTCCAGGAACGCGCGGATCCGGCCGTCCGGCTCCGTCACCGCGACGCCGTACTCGGTGGGCTCTGAGGCGCGCCGCAGGACGATCGTCGTCAGAGCCTTCTTTTCCCGGTGGAACCGCAGCGCCGCGCCAAGATCGCAGGAGGTGAGCCCGTCGCCGGAGAGCACGCAGAAGGTCTCATCCAGGAACCCCGCCGCACGCTTGACGCCGCCTGCCGTGCCCAAGGGCTCCTTTTCCTGGAAATACCGCATTCGTACGCCGAAACGGCTGCCGTCGCCGAAGTATTCCTCGATCTGCCGCGGCAGATAACAGACTGTCACGGCGGACTCGCGTACGCCGTGTTTGGCGAGCAGGCGCACGGCGTATTCCATCACCGGCCTGCCGAAGATGGGCACCATGGGCTTGGGCCGGTCGCACGTCAGCGGACGCAGACGGCTCCCGACGCCGCCGGCCATGATGATCGCTTTCACTTGGCGATCCCTCCTTGTTGGATGATCGTTGCTGATTCTCACCTCCTATTTTTTCCCACCCC
>CACZOT010000095.1 GCA_902782795.1 uncultured Eubacteriales bacterium
CTTCAGCTTCGTCCCTGCAACTCAAAAAGGGCGCGTGGCGCGCGGTGGCTCCCTCCGGGAGCCCTCGCGTGCCGTGCGCCCGGCCCAAGAGCGCCCGCGCGCCAAAGGCGCGGGCGCTCTCGGGCATCGCCGTTCCTCATTCTCTCCGACGCGCCAAACACCCTCCGGCCTCCCCGATGGACTCCCTACACCGCATGGGGTGCAGGGGTATCACCCCTGCCAGAAATAACCGTCCGGCCCCGGCGCGCATGCGCGCCGGGGCCGGACGGTCGTATCGAAACGAAGGATCGCGTCAGCCGATGATGAAGGGCTTGATCTCCTCCATGAGGTCCTCGCAGTGGTCGTCGTAGACCTCCATGGTGATGGGCTTGGAAAGATCGAGGCTGAAGATCCCGAGGATGGACTTCCCGTCCACGACATGCCTGCCCGCGCGAAGATCGATATCGTAGGGATGGCGGTTGGCGATGTTTACGAAGGACTTCACGTTCTCCGCAAGGCTGAGCTTGATATTGACTGCTCGCATGACGTTTCACTCTCCTGAAAGATGCATTATCTGCATTTCTGCCTTAAATATACTGCGCTTTGCGCAATTTTGCAAGTCTCTCTGCGTCATTAACGTATTTTTAATTCTTTTACCGTCAAGATTCAACATTTCCCGACAGGATCAGACCTCGGCGACCATTCCGTCGTAAGCGATCTCGATGCCGTGCGGCTCCATGAAGCGGCACATCTCGTCGTAGAGCATGTGGCCGTTATGGGAGAAATGGTTGCTGACGAAGCGGGTATGGCCGTCGGCGAGGCCGTCTTTGAGGAACATCTCCTTGAGGCGAACGTTCTCGGCGAAGCCCATGTGGCCGGAATACCCCTCCGGCAGCGGGTTGGGACCGTAGGTGCAGTCCATGCTGACAAGGTCGATAGGCTTTTTCACGCGCTCGCGCAGCATGGCGAGGGCGGCGTCGCAGCCAAGGCCGGTATCGTGCATATAGAGGATGCTCTTCCCGCCCTTTTCGATCAGGTAAAACTTGCCCAGCGGCGCGCTGTGCACGGCCTGGAGCGTGGTGACGTGGTGCTCGCTCGTATCGAATTCGTCCCCCGCCTCCACGGTGTGCAGCTCGACCAGGCCCTCCTCGCCGTATTTGCGCAGGGGCATGGTCACGTCGGAGGGACCGTACAGGGGCAGGCGCGGCATGGGGCCGCCGCAGTAGACGGGTTCGCGGAATTCCACGTACAGGGGCGTGAAGTGGTCGCCATGCTCATGGGTGACGATCACGTCGCGGATGCGGGCGAGATCCAGCCCGAAGCGCAGCCGCTGGGCGTAGAGGTCCGGGTTCAGGTCGATGAGGAGGATATCGTCGATGATGGCGCCGGCGCGCATACGGATGTTCCGCCCGCCCAGCTCCGCCGCCTTGCGGCAGGCCTCGCAGTTGCAGTAGACCGCCGGCCAACCCTCGGAGGCGGCAGTTCCCAGCCATTGGATCTTCATTCTTCTTCCTCTCCTTCATTGCAATCGTAGACCTTGACACCGTCCACCCATGTCTGCTCCACGCGGATATCGGCCAGGCGCGGCAGGTACATTTCGAAGGGATTGCTCTCCAGGATCACGAAATCCGCCGCGTATCCGGGCTCGACGCGCCCCTTGGTCTTCTCCTCGAAGGAGGCGTGGGCGCTTTCGATGGTGAACGAATCCAGCGCCTCGGCGATGGAGAGGGCCTCCTCGGGCCGGTAGACGGCGTGCGGGGCGTTGACCGGCGCGCGCGTCACGGCGCACTGCACGCCCGCGAGCGGATCGGGCCGCTCCACGGGGCAGTCGGAACCGCCGGAGGCGTGGCAGGTCTCGAAGAGCGTGTGGAAGGCGTAGGAGCTCGCGGCGAGCTCCTCCCCCACGCGCGTCGTGACGATCATGGTATCGTAATCCAGGAACACGGGCTGGATGTAAGCGTGCAGGCCGAGCCGAGCCATCTCCTCCAGCTGCCCGGGCCGGGTGATCTGGCAGTGCACCACGCCGTGGCGGGCGTCCTGGCGCGGCGAGCGCTCCTGGGCGCGGGCGTAGGCGGCGAGGACCTGGTCCAGCGCGCCGTCGCCGATGGCGTGGATGGCGATCTGCATGCCCGCCTCGTGCGCCCGCCGCACGAGCACATCCAGGCGCGGCTGCGTGTAGATGGGCACGCCGCGCGTATCGGGCTGGTCCGCGTAAGGGCGGGAGAGGGAGGCCGTGCGCGCGCCGAGCGAGCCGTCGCACAGGAGCTTGAGCGGCCCGATGCGGAAGCGCGGGCTGCCTGCGCCGGTGCGCAGGCCCGTGGCCAGGAAGCGCTCCAGCGCCTCGAGATCGGGCAGATACGCCTGCTCGTAGACCTTGACAGGCAGCTCCCCCTCCGCCTCCAGTTCGGACCAGGCGCGCAGCACCGGCTCGAAGGGGAGACTGGGGAAGGCGGAGAAATCGTCGGTCTGGATGGAAGTGATGCCCTTTTTCACCAGCTCCCGGCAGGCGCGGCGCAGGAAGCGCTTCATGTGCTGCTCGTCCGGCTGGGGCTGAGCGCGGGAGACGAGACCGATGGCGTTTTCACACAGAACGCCCGTGGGCTCGCCGTTTTCGTCGCGCAGGATGCGGCCGCCGTCCGGATCGGGCGTGTCGCGGTCGATGCCCGCCAACCGAAGCGCGCGGCTGTTGCAGGAGGCCACGTGGCCGCAGGCGCGGGTGATCTGGATGGGAGCGGTGCGGCTGATCTGGTCCAGATCGCGCCGGTCGGGGAAGCGGCGGGCGTCGGCGAAGTAATCCTCGTTCCAGCCCCGCCCCACGATCCAGTCGCCCGGGCCCGCGCGCCGGGCGGCGTCCGCCACGGCCTCGAGCACGTCTTCGAGCGACCCGGTGCGGCCGGAAAGATCCAGCCGGGAGAGGAGCGCGCCGTAGCCCAGGGCGTGCATGTGGGAATCGTTGAAGCCCGCCATGACGAAGGCGCCGCCGAGGTCCTGCCGCGCGGCCCAGCGGTAATCGCTGCCCAGGGCCTCGGCCGTCCCCACGGCGATGATGCGCCCGTCCTGCACGACGAAGGCCTCGGCGAACTGTCCTGCGCCCCGGTATACCGTTCCGCCCGTAAACAGCGTGATCATGCTCGTCTCTCCCGTAGCTGGTATTCTTGCCTTCCTCAGCGGTCGAGGAAGATGGGGTTGGTCCAGGCGCGGTGGCCCTGGGCGTCCACGACCGTGGCGCGGATGTACTTCATGCACGGCCGCACCTTGGCCTTTCCGCTGGTGAGGCCCGCGCCACGCGCGCTGCCCAGGGGCGTGCGCAGCTCATGGAAGGTGATGAGCGAGGCCGGCGAGCATTCCACGACCGCCTCGCCGTTCTCGATGCGGAAATCGTAGATCTCCGGGCCGGTGGAAGAATAGAACGCGCCGTTCTTCAGCGCGGCGAGGATGGCGTTGAGCTCCCTCTTCGCGTTGACCATGACCCAGCCGTTGCAGTGCTGGTTCATGGCGTGGCCGTCGTCCGTGGCCACGCCCCAGAGGCGCGGGCCGTAGTAGAGGATCTCGTCCCACCAGGCGGCGTTCTGGTCCAGGTCGTCCTCCATCACGCAGCCGGAATTCCAGATCTCCATGGCGAAATTGCCCTGCAGCTTCTCAAACTCGCGCGCTGGCGTGCCGCTCCACTCCGGGTGGCAATAGATGGTCATATTGCCGTTTGCGTGCAGATAATCCAGCGTGGGCTGGAATTCGAACTGGTCTTTCACCTTCACGCTCTCGAAGCGCTGGTCCTGCGCGAATCCGTTGCCGTCCTCGCGGCCCGGGCCGATGCAGACCTCGTGGAAGCAGTGCACCCAGCCGTCGGGCATGTTGCCGTCCATCTCCATGCCCGGCACGATGAGCATATCCGTCTCCGGGGCGAAATTCTCGTAATTGTAGCGGCGGTGGTCGGTGAGGGCCATGAAGTCATAGCCGTGCTCCTTGTGCAGGCGGATGACGTCCCCCGGCTCGCCCTTGCCGTCGGAGCGGGTGGTGTGGCAATGGAGCGCTCCCTTGAGCATGCGGTTCCCAGCGATGAAAGCGGCCTGACGGATCATGATGCTGCCATCTCCTTGTCTTGCGAATATGGGATACCGGTCTGTCTGGATCGAACGAAAAGGGCGCGGGATGCGCGGTGGC
>CACZOT010000096.1 GCA_902782795.1 uncultured Eubacteriales bacterium
ATGTAGTGCAGCAGTATGCAGCCGATCTGGTTGCCGTTGAGCAGCTTGGGGCCGTTTTCGGTCATGCAGGCGATGCCCACGCGGTCGCAGTCGGGGTCGGTGCCCACGCACAGGTCCGCGCCCAGCTTCTGCTGCATCTCCAGCGCCAGCTTGAAGGCCCGGGGATCCTCGGGGTTGGGTACGGGAACGGTGGGGAAGTTGCCGTCGGGCAGCTCCTGTTCCTTGACCACGTAGACGTTCTTCATGCCGATCTCATCGAACATGCGGCGCACCGGGATGTTGCCGGAGCCGTGCAGCGGTGTGTAGACGATCTTCAGCGTCTGGCCCATCTCCCGGGTCAGCTCGGGGTTCACGGCCAGCTTCTTGATGGCGGCGATGTAGGCGTCGTCGACCTCCTTGCCGATGTAGGTGAGCAGGCCCTTGGCGATGGCCTCCTGCTCGTCCATGGGCAGGGATTCGGCGTCGGTGGTGTCGGGCAGGCGGTCGGTGATGCCCTTCACGGACTCCGGCGGCATCTGGCCGCCGTCGGTCCAGTAGGCCTTGTAGCCGTTGTACTGCTTCGGGTTGTGGCTGGCGGTGATGACCACGCCGGCGATGCAGTTCAGATGGCGGATGGTGAAGGAGAGCACCGGCACGGGACGCAGGGACTCGTACAGGAACGCCTTGACGCCGGAATTGGCCAGCACCAGGGCGGTCTGCTTGGCGAACACGTCGGACTTGTTTCGGGAGTCATAGGCGATGGCCACGCCGCGCTGGGCGCCGTCCGGGGTGGTGAGGATGTATTTTGCCAGGGCGCGGGTGACGCGGCGCACGTTGTAGATGTTCAGACGGTTCGTGCCCGCGCCCAGCACGCCGCGCATGCCTGCGGTGCCGAATTCCAGCTCGCGGTAGAAGCGGTCCTCGATCTCCTTGGGATCATCCTTGATGGACTGAAGATCGGCCACGGTTTCCGGGTCGTCTGCGTAGTCCTTCAGCCACTGCTCGTAAAGCTTCATGGGTTCCATAGGGCATGACCTCCGTTCATAATATGTATGACCTCGCTTGCGCGATCAGTTTCGTCAGCATAAAACAGGGGAGCGATCCAGGGGCGGGCGCGTGGCGCGACAGGCGCAGCGCCCGTCCCCGGCGCGCTTTCTCAGGCCTGCTTGGAGGCCAGGTAGGCATTCAGCTTATCGACCAGCTCGTCCACGTCCTTGCCGTGCGCGGCACAGCCCATTTCCAGGCTCTCCATCTGGCTGAAGGGGCAGCCCATGCAGTGCATGCCGTATTCCATCATGATCGGAGCGGTGGTGCGGTCGATCTCCAGCACTTCGCCGATGCTCATCGTCTTTGTGATCGTAGCCATCAGAATACCTCCAAATGATCTGGGATTTGGGAATCCTTTATCCCCAACAATAGTTTACAACAAAAGCGCTTCAATTGCAAGGGGTCCCGGATGCAATATGCGCGGCAAAAAGCATAAAAAGAGGCCGTCCGCGCGGGACGGCCTCCGGGAGAATCGATTGTCGCGCTTACGCAGCGGCAGCCACGTCGGCCGCGAGGGCTTCGACGTAGGAAGCAGCCTCGGCACCGGCGATGCGGCCGAAGACCACGAAGTCGGCCACGGCGTTGCCGCCCAGGCGGTTGCCGCCGTGCACGCCGCCGGTGACCTCGCCCGCGGCGAACAGGCCGGGGATGATGGCGCCTTCGGTGTCGATCACGTGGGTCTCGGGATCGATCTTCAGGCCGCCCATGGTGTGGTGGATGCCGGCGGTGACCTTCACGGCGTAAAAGGGCGCGGTATCCAGCGGGTTGGCGAAGGAGGTGCGGCCGAAGTCAGGGTCAGACTTCTCGGCCACGTAGCCGTTCCAGGTCTCCATGGTGGCGGCGAAGGTCTCGGCGGGGATGTCCAGCTCGGCGGCCAGCGCCTCGTAGGTGTCGCCGGAGAACATGAAGCCGCGGTTGATGTAGCCCTGGATGACGGAAGAGGCGTCCACCATCTTCTGATCCACCACCAGCCAGGAGAAGGAGCCGGGCTGGGCGATCTCGGCGGCGGAGACCACGTCGCGGGTGCCCACCTCG
>CACZOT010000097.1 GCA_902782795.1 uncultured Eubacteriales bacterium
GGCTCTGCCTTAGGCGGTATTCAGTTTCCAAGCACCACTCTTTCTCCAATTCGCAGAGCCGGTACATTGCAGCTGTCGCCTTGGCAGGATTATAGCCAGGTGCATTCCAATTGAAAGCAATCGAGAACACCTTGATATGTGAGCGGCCATTGGATTTATCGATATACTGCCCGTTGATCTTTTCGATAATCTCCCGACGATCAAGCCTTTGGAGTAAAAACCCCGTGTTTTCGGGCCTTCCGGCTTCGTTGGTGCGCTCGTGGCAACGATCGTGCCATTTTTGACCGAAGAGCCAGACGTAAACAAAAGACAAGGTGCCCGATGCAATCGGGCGCCTTGTCTGTCTGCGCGCGGATGGACAGCGGCGAGCGCAATCCCTTGTCCCTCTTTTTCTGCCGGCAGGGAAAACGGCGCGGCTGCTCCTCCTTCCGGCGAGCGTTGTCTCAATCGAAACGCTATTTCCCAAAGAGCCGCGCGAGCAGGCCCTTCTTTTTGATCTTGCCCTTGTCGATATCCTGGCCGCGCTCGGCGCCCTTCTGCACCGCGGCGGCGACGCCTTCCACGCCCTCGCCCTTGACCGCCGCCTTGAGGGCCTCGCCCGCGGTCTTGTAGAGGTTCTGCTGGTGCAGGTCCTTCTTGTTCTGGAGGCCCTGGGTGTTGTAATAGGAGACGGCGTTCTGGATGGTGGTATGGATGTAGCGCACATCGTCGGCCTTCATGGTGGCGGGGAACTTGGTCTCGATCTTCATGTCGTAGCGGAAATAGGGGATCGAGAGCACCCAGCCGTCGCTCTTGCCGCTGGCGTCCTTTTTCTCCGTGAGGGTGATCATATCCTTGTACTGCTGGGCGGTGTAGAGGCCGCGGGTGGGCCGGCCGGCGCGGGCCTTGTCGTAGGGGCAGACGTCGGTCATCTCGAAGACGAAATGGTTGGGGTATTTCTTGGTCTCGGGCGTATAGAGGGAGAAGACGCCCTCGTTCATGTTATCGTAGAAGATCCAGGCGGCGCCGTTGTGGTTGCGCTGGGTCTTGCGCCACTCGATGGATTGGAAGCGGGCCTCGTTCTCCTGCATCTCGGCCATGAGGTCCTCGATCTGCTGCTTGTTCATGTGGTCCACGCGCAGGAAGGGATGGGTCTTGTACTTGCAGTCCGTGCAGATGTATTCGCCGCTGGCGAGCTTGCTCCGGCTCATCAAGCCGACTTCCTTGCCGCAGAAGCAGCAGGCTTCCTTGCTGAAAAGCGCCATGGGAAAACCTCCTTTTTTGTTGGGTCCGGGCGGCCTCACGCGCCCATGTGCTGGTTTTTGCGGTCTTCTTCGCTGACGACCAGGCCGATGCGCTTGGCGTTCATGGCCAGATCGATGCGGTTGCTGTAGCCGGTCTTTTCCATGATGTTCTGCAGATGCCGCCGCACCGTGTTGGGGGAGATGTGCAGCTTCTCGGCGATCTCCTCGTTGGAAAGGCCGTTGGTGAGCTCCCGCAGCACCTCCAGCTCGCGCTCGGTCAGGTCCGCGCGCGAGGCCGCGCCGAACTCCACCTTCGGCGGCGCGCCGGGGTAGACGGATTCCCCCGCCATGGTGCGGTCCATGATCTCCAGGAGCGGCGCCTCGCTGTACTCCTTGTACCAGAAGCTCTCCACGCCGATGGCGCGGGCGCGCTCCTCCCAGCTGGTCTCGGAGGTGGAGGTGACGATGATGATCTTCACCTCCGGGCGGCGCGCCTTGATACGCTCGGCGGCGGTGAGGCCGTCGATGCCGTGGCGCATCATCACGTCCATCACCACGAGATCGACCTCGTGGCGCTCCACGAACTCCACGGCCAGCTCCGCCGCGGGCAGGGCCTTCACCAGCTCGTAATTGGCGGCCGTGCGGATGTACAGCTCGAAAAAGCCGCGGGAGAGGTTCTGATCGTCCACGATCACGACCCGCGTTTTTCCGCTCATGTTCCAGACCACCTTTCGCGCAGAAGAATGCCGCTCTATGTTACGATCATATTATATCCAATGAAAGCGGCGATGTATATGGTCGCTTTGTACCATTTTTCGGCGGAACGCAAGGCCGCCGGAGTTCCCGGGGCGTCGGGAGCGCCGGCAAAAAAGCGGTTGGCGGCATCAGCGCCAGGCGGATCCCCTGGCGCGCGGAAAACCGGCAGACAGAGAGGGCGAACCGCAAACGCGGTTCAGATCTCCAGGCGCACGCGGAACGCCGGCCCTCCTTCGACCTCCATGCGGCCGCCTGCCCCCTCCACCATGCGGCGCAGGGAGAGGAGCCCGCCGCTCTCGCGGACAGGGCCGCGCGGAGGCAGGCCGTTGTTGGTGAATTCCGCGCGGACGCGTCCCTCCCGCCTTCCGATGGCGACGCGCAGGCAATCGGCCTCGGCGTGCTTGGCGGCGTTGAAGGCGCACTCCCGCACCGCCCGGCCGAGGATCTCCCGCGCCTCGCCGGAGGCGGGCGGCTCGCCCTCGGTCTCCACGCGCACGCCGATCTCCCCGGCCATGCGCACGGCGGCTGCGTACTGGTCCTCCGCTTCGTCCGTCTCGCCGACGTCGCGCAGGAAGCAGGTGTTGGTCTGCTGGAGCATGCGGTAGAGCATCTCCTGGTTGGTGTTCTCCGGGTGATCGAAGAAATACCGGCACAGGAGGAGCACCTGCCCCAGCTCGTCGTGCACGGCGACGCGCGCGCTGAGCCGTTCCTGGGCGAAGACCATATCCGAAGCCTGGACGCTGAGGGCGCGGAAGCGCTCCTGCAGCTCTCGCAGCTTTTCGTTCTTCTCCTTGAGCTCGGCGGTAATGCGGTATTTTTCCGTTACGTCCACGGCGCTGAGCTGGCTGTACTCGCGCCCGTCCACGCGCATCGTGTTGCGGGCGAAGAGGAGCATGCGCCCGTCCGCGCAGGCGGCGAGGCGCTGATGTCCGCGCTCCTCGCCGCGCTCGCCGAGGCGTTCCCAGAAGGCGCGCTCGTCCGCGAGGGGCTCGCCGGTGAGGGCGAGGCAATATTCGTTCATGCGCAGATTGGTCAGCACGGGGACGCCGCTCCCTTCGGCGACGCAGACGCCCGCGGGGAGGAGATCCAGCGTTTCCTTGACGGCGCTCTCGGAGAGGTGCTCGTCCGCCCAGCGGTGGCAGGCCCTCCCGCTCAGGGTGAGCAGCGCCACGGAGACCGCCTGCGCCGCCGCGACCGCGCCCCAGGGCAGGGCCAGGAAGGCCTCCACGAGAGCGCGCCAGCCGGGGGAGCAGGAGCCGAGCTCCGCCGGTCTTTCCATGAGCGGGAGCAGGACCAGAAACCCGCAGAGCAGATGCGCCGCCAGGCCCAGCGCGAAGGCGCCGCGTCGCCGCTGGCGCAGGACGGATACCAGCAGGAACAGCTGCCCCGAAACGAGCAGGAGCTGCACGGCGCGCAGGGCGATCAGCCCGGGCTCGCCGATCCAGGCGCGAAGAGGCGTCATGCCGCTCCCTCCCTTCCGGCGCGCACGGTGCAGAAGAGGCAGTCCTCTGCGCGCATGATCTCCACGGGCAGGGGCGTCGGGGGCAGCAGGGGCGTTTCGCGCGCGTCCAGCATCAGGCGCAGGCCCTCGTCCGTCAAAGAGACCGTCAGCCGGGCGATGTGGGGGAGGAAGGCCTCGACGAGCGCCTCGAAGGTGTCGTACAGGGCGCACATCTCCCCGGTGGTGTACTCCCGCCGCGCGCGTCCCAGCACGGCCGCCTCCACGCCGCAGTACTTCAGGTAGCGCACGGATTCCTCCAGCGCCAGGATGAGCTCCCGGCTGTCGGCCGCCTCCGTGAGCAGAAGATTCGAGCGCCGCTTGACGAAGGCGTTCATCACCGAACAGACGGCGATGGCGCGCCGGAAGCCGTCGGTCCCCGGCGCGGCCCCGGCCAGGAGGGCGGCAAGGCGCTCCTGGGTGGGGTAGAGCTCCTCGGCGACGCGGCCGTAGATGCGGTTGCGCGATTCCACGCGCGCCCGGCGCTCCCGCATTTCGTTCTCGTGGCGGATGAGCTCGTTTTCCAGGGAGAGGGTCTCGTTGGCCTCCTGGAGCCGCTCGTTCATGCGGCGCAGCTCGCCCTCGTCCTCCTCCCAGAAGGCGTAGCCCGCGCGGATGGCCATGCCGGAGAGGCGCCGGTCCGCGTTCGGATAGACGCTCCCGCGCAGGGCGGCGGGCAGATCCCCCGGCGCGGCGGCGAGGGGCGCGGCCGTGCGGTAGACCGGCGCGAAGTCCCGGTCCGTGATCACGGCGGGCGTCTCCATGGCCGCGAAGAAGCCGGCGTAATTCTCGTTGTGGGCCATGAGCCGCCCGCGGATGCAGTATTCGAACGCCCCGAGGACACAGAAGACCTCGATCTCCGGCAGGTGGAACAAAAAGCGCAGGCCCCACTCCTGCATGATCTCCTGGAGCGCCGCCAGGCAGGGGATCGCCCCCAGCAGCAGCAGCGGAAAAAGCACCCTGCGCCAATCGCGCCGCCGACCGGCGGCAGCGATCAGCGCCAGCACGCCGCTCCCCACACACAGCCCCGCCCAGGCGAACACCGCCCAGTAGACCGGCCCGCGGGAGTAGGCGCCATTTCCGCTCACGCTTTGGATCTCCGGGAGCATGCGGAAGGCCTGGTGGTGCAGATCGTTCGTCAAAACAGCCAGTGAGAGCGCACCCGCAGGGAGGAGCAGCAGCCTTTCGTCGAAGCGCGGTCCCCCGCCGCTCAGGCGCGAAAAGCGCAGACAGCACATGCAAAACAGCGTCACCATCATCACGAAGGGGGGATAATACGCGTACCAGCCGTAGCGCTCCGCCGTCGTGTTCAGTTCCGTGCCGCGGTATTTCCACGAGCGCAGGAACAGCAGCAGGAACATGCACATGGCGGCCGCCAGGATGTAGGTCTTCGCGCGCGAGGGCAGAAGCCGCGTGCGCACGGATTGGATCCAGAACAGCAGCAGCGCCGTGTACACCATATAGTTCAGGCAGTAGGAGACCGTGCCCAGCAGAAGGTTTTCGCTCGCGCAAAGCACGTTGCATACGCCCGCCAGCAGCAGCCCCAGGATATACAGCGCCACCGGACGGCTCCGCGCCAGGCGTTCCTTCATGGCGTACCCCTCCTTCCCTGCCCTGAGTATACCGCCCGCCAGGCCAACGCGCAAGAGGGAGGGGAAGTCCAGAGTCCCTTCGGTCGTTCCTAGCCGCTCCGCCTCGCCGGTTTTTCCTCTCCGCCGCGGATTTGGGCGGGAAAACAGATTGTGCGCCGCGAAAACATATGCTATAATACTCCAGTAAGGGTGGGGGCGGTTCGGCCTCGCAGCGGCAGGCGCGCCGCGCCATGCCTGCTTCGCACCCGATCATGATGGAAAGGAAGTCATGTCCTATGGGAAAGAAAGTCGTCTCCGTGCTGCTTTGCATCGCGCTGATCGTGGCCGCCGTGTGCGCCGTCGTCTTCAAGAAGGACGCCAACGCCAAGGCCGCCGACCTGACAGCCGCGCAGGCTGACCTCGCCACCGTCAAGACCAGCCTCGAGACCGCCACGGCCGATCTGACTACCGCCAAGACCGATCTCGAGACCGCGCAGGCCGACCTCGCCGCCGCGCAGGCCGAGTCCGCCCGCCTCCAGAACGCTTACGACCTCCAGAAATCCTACGTCGCCAAGCTCGAGAAGCGCGCCACCGACCTGCTCGAGGCCCAGGCCAAGATCGACGTCCTGACCGCGCAGCTCGCCGCCTACGAGACCGCCGAGCCCGCCGAAGAGCCTGCTGAGGAGCCCGCCGAGGCCACCGAGACCGCGGATACTGCCGCCCTCGAGACCCAGGTCGCCCGCCTCCAGAACGCCTACGATCTCCAGAAGGCCTACGTCGCCAAGCTCGAGAAGCGCGCCACCGATCTGCTCGAGGCCCAGGCCAAGATCGACGTCCTGACCGCGCA
>CACZOT010000098.1 GCA_902782795.1 uncultured Eubacteriales bacterium
CGGGCGTGGGCGACGTGCTGGGCAAGTACATCGCCAAGGCGGATTGGCAGATCGGCCACATCATCAACGACGAAGCCTGCTGCCCGGTCTGCTGCGCCCTGGCCATCGGCGCCGCCAACCGCCTGCTCGCCAATATCGACGAGATCGCCAAACGGACGGAGAAGGGCACGAAGCTGCTCATCGAGGCTCTGCTCCTCGCGGGCGTGACGATCATGATCATCGGCAACACGCGCGCCGTGGCCTCCGTTGAGCACAGCCTTGTGCATTATTGGGATATGGAGCTCATCCGCATGGGCAAAAAGCCCGCGCGGCACGGCACTGCCGTAGGCGTGGCAACGCTTCTCGTCTGGCCGTACTTTGAAGCCTTCGCAAAACTCGATCCCGCGAGCTTCTCTTCCGAAAAGGCCGTCTCAGCCAACCCTTCGCGCGAGGAGCGCGTGGCCTTCATGAACGAGCACTACGGAGAGCGCTCCGCGGCGGTGATCATGCGCGAGAACCCGGAGGATTTCCTTACAGCCGAGGAGGTCGAACGCCGCGCCCTGCGCGCCCGCGATCGCTTCGAAGACCTGTGCAAGGCCATCGGCAAACTGCCCGCGCGGGAGGAAATCGAGCGCGCCATCCGCACCCTCGGCGGGCCTACCACGCCCGAGGAGATCGGCGTAGACGAGGAGCTTCTCCGCCGCTCTCTGGCCTGCGCCAAGGATTACCGCAGCCGCTATACGCTTTTCAAGACCGTCGCCGAGCTCGGCTTCTTGCTCGAGGACCTGCCGCGCGCCTGAGATACCGCAATCGCAGAAGGGAAGGGGAACACCATGGAATTCGATCTTCGCAAGACCGCCCGGGAAAAACTCATCATCGTCGCGCACAGGGGGACCTGCGGCGGCAACATTCCCTGCAACACCATCGCTTCCTATGAAATCGCCCTCAAACAGGGCGCGGATATGATCGAGATCGACGTGGATATGAGCGCCGACGGCGAGCTGTTTATCTTCCACCCCGGCATGGAACACGCCCACCTGAACGACGCCTCCATCCATATCCCGGACCTGCCCGCATCCGAAGTGCGGAAGCTGCGCTTCGTCAACCAGGACGACACGCCCACCCAGTTCGGTCTGAACACGCTCGACGAGGTGCTCGAGCAGTTCAAGGGCCGCTGCTACATCAACTGCGATAAGTTCTGGGATCACCCACGCGAGATCTCCGAGCGCATACGCGCCCACGGCATGATGGAACAGGTGCTGGTCAAGACCCAGCCCACGGAGGAGCTCTTCGACATCATCGAGACCTATGCGCCGGACGTGCAGTACATGGTCCTGCTCGGCGAGGAGCCCCAGGGCGTCCATGAAAAGCTCCTGCGCCGCAAGATCAACTACATGGGCCAGGAGCTGTGCTTCTCGCGCGAGGAGAGCCCGCTCTGCCAGAGGGAATATTTGGACAAGCTGCGCCGGGACAATATCCTCTCCTGGGCAAACTCCATCATCTTCAACCACAAGACCCAGCTCACCGCCGGACACAGCGATGACACTGCCCTTACCACTTCCATGGAAGACGGCTGGGGCTGGCTCGCGCGCCGAGGCTTCGATTTCATCCAGACGGATTGGCCGCTCATGCTGAAAATGTATCTGGAGGAGCAGGGGCTCCTTTATCGCTGAACACAGAAAAAGCGCGGGGCACCATCTTTCGGTGTTCCGCGCTTTTTTTTATGAGTGTTTAATGTCCGGAGAGCTTCGCGTGGATGGCAGCGGCGGCTTTTTTGCCAGCGCCCATGGCGAGGATGACCGTCGCTGCTCCGGTGACGGCGTCGCCGCCCGCGTAGACGTTCTCCAGGGAAGTCGCGCCCGTCTCCTCATCGGCGATGATGCCGCCCCATTTCTGCGTCTCCAGGCCGGGCGTGGTGGAGCGCACCAGGGGGTTGGGACTGTTGCCGATGGCGACGATCACCGTATCCAGCGGCAGGGTGAACTCGCTGCCGGGCTGCGCCACGGGGCGGCGGCGTCCGGAGGCGTCCGGCTCGCCCAGGGCCATCTTGACGCACTCCATGCCCGTCACGCGGCCGTTCTCGTCGCCGAGCACTCTCGTGGGGTTGGTCAAAAGGAGGAATTCGACGCCCTCCTCCTTGGCGTGGTGGATTTCCTCACGGCGCGCGGGCATCTCCGCCTCGCCGCGGCGGTAAACGATGTAGACCTTCTCCGCGCCGAGCCGTTTGGCGCAGCGTGCCGCGTCCATGGCAACGTTGCCGCCGCCGATGACAGCCGCCGCCTTGCCGACGCGCACGGGCGTGTCCGTCTCCGGGAAGCGATAGGCCTTCATGAGGTTCACACGCGTGAGGAATTCGTTAGCGGAATAGACGCCGTTCAGGTTCTCACCGGGGATGCCCTGGAAGCGGGGCAGGCCCGCTCCAGAACCGATGTAGATGGCGTCGTAGCCTTCCTCCTGCATGAGCTCCTCTACCGTGACCGTCTTCCCGACGACTGTGTTCGTCTCAATCCGCACACCCATGGCCTCGAGCGTGGCGATCTCGCGGCGGACGAGCGCCTTGGGCAGGCGGAATTCCGGGATGCCGTAGACGAGCACGCCGCCGGGCGTGTGCAGAGCTTCAAAAATCGTGACCGAATAGCCGAGCTTGCGCAGATCTCCCGCGCAGGTGAGGCCGCTGGGACCGGAGCCGATCACAGCCACGCGCTTGCCGTTTTCGGGCGCGGGGGAGACGGGCGCGGCCGTATCCATGCAGGAATCCGCCACGAAGCGCTCCAGACGGCCGATGGCCACGGGCTCACCCTTCACGCCGCGCACGCACTTGGATTCGCACTGCGTCTCCTGCGGACAGACCCGGCCGCATACCGCGGGCAGGGCGTTCGTTCCTTTGAGTACCGCGTACGCTCCCGCCAGATCGTTCTCGCGGATGCGGGCGATGAAATCCGGAATGTGTACATTCACGGGGCAGCCCTGCATGCAGGGGGCATTTTTACAGTTCAGGCAACGGGTCGCTTCCAAAGCGGCCATCTCCGGCGTGTACCCCAGGGCGACTTCCTGGAAATTCCCGGCGCGGACGATGGGATCCTGCTCCGGCATCGGGGTCTTGGTGGGGGTCATATTGGGCTTCATGCGCGCGCACCTCCCGTCAGGCGGCAGGCGTGCCGCTCCATGCTGGTCTTTTCCTCATCCTTGTACATGCGGCCGCGCTGCATGGCTTCCGCGAAATCGACCTTGTGGCCGTCGAACTCGGGACCGTCCACGCAGGCGAAACGGACCTCCCCGTCCACGGTGAGGCGGCAGCCGCCGCACATGCCGGTTCCGTCGATCATGATGGAATTCATGCTCACCACCGTGGGGATGGCGATGGGCCGTGTCATCTCGGCCACGGCGCGCATCATCGGCAATGGACCGATGGCGATCACGCGGTCGTACTTGGCGCCGGAATCGAGGAGCTCCTTCAGGCCGTCAGTGACGAAGCCCTTGCGGCCGTTGGAACCGTCGTCCGTCATAACGACCACGCGCTCGCATTTGCCGGCTAGCTCGTCGGTGAGGATCTCCAGGCTCTTGTTGCGGAACCCGACGATCATATCCACCTTCGCGCCGTGTTCGCTCAGGGCCATGGCCTGCGGATAGGCGATGGCTATGCCGAGTCCGCCGCCGATCACGGCCACGCGTTTTCCGGCGATATCGCCAAACTCGCTCTCTTTTCCGAGCGGGCCGACGAAATCCTGCAGGCTGTCGCCCGCCTCGAGGGTATCCAGGCGAGCGGTGGTCGCCCCGGCCTTCTGGAAAATAATGGTGACGGAGCCCTCGACAGGGTCTTTCGCGGCGATCGTGAGGGGGATGCGCTCGCCGTCCTCGTCGATGCGCAGGATGATGAACTGGCCAGGCCCGGCCTTTCTTGCGACGCGCGGCGCTTCGACGCGCATGCGCGTGATGGTTTCGTTGAGACGCTCTTTTGCGAGGATCCGATACATGGCAATTCGCCTCCGGGTGCGCCGGAGTGCCCGGCGCGGATAAAATGCATTATTCTCCGCTCCATCCTTCATTTCCTGCTTCTCCACGGAAAATAACAATTGCGGCGGGAGGAGCGCTTTTCGCGTGGAGAACGAAAACGCCCGCCCTTCGCGGGAAAGGCGGGCGGGAAAGCGGCGGATAGGATCACACGCGGTCCCAGATGTAGCGCGCCGTCTTGAGGCAGATCTCGGTGGCGGCTTCGCAGTCCTCCATGCCCTCGAACTCGATGGAGATCTCCTTCTCGTACCCCGCAGCCTTCACGGTTCCGAGGATGCTCCAGATATCCATATCGCCCTGCCCGAGGATGGAACCGCGCAGGATGTTCAGGCCGCTGGCCGTGCCCACGTACCCAAGACGCGGGGGCATCTTCTTGAGCTCCTCCGGCGTGAGCTGCGCCGGACGGGGCGCCTTGGCCCCGGCGGTGTACATGCCGTCCTGCGGGAGCATGCGGTCCTTTTTGCGGATGTAGAAATCCTTGAGATGGATCATGTCCGCGTATTGGACGCACTTCTTGACAGCGGCCTCGGGTTTATCGTCCACGCAGAGGAAGTTGCCCACGTCCATGGTCATGCCGACGTTGGGGCGGTTCGCGGCCTTGAGCAGGCGGATGATGCGATCCGCGCCGTTGACGTAGAGGCCGTGGTTCTCGAGGGTCGTGCTCATGCCGAGGGTGGCGGCGTAATCGGCCATCTCCTGGATGGCGGAGACCAGCGCGGGGAAGTCTTTCTCGAACTGTTCAGGGGTGTTGATGCCTTCGGGATGCTGGCCGGAGCAGGTGTCGTGGCGCATCTTCTTCATGCCCAGGAAGTGGGCCATATCCATGTACATTTTAATGCGCTCGATCTCGGCGCGGCGCTCCTCCTCGGTGGGCTTGAGGACGCAAGCGTTGAGCGAGAACACGGACAGCGGCATACCTACCTTTTCCGCTTTTTCGCGGATCTTGGCCACGAAATCGTAATCGATCGTGCCGTCCTCCTGGAGGAG
>CACZOT010000099.1 GCA_902782795.1 uncultured Eubacteriales bacterium
ATCGGCAGGGTGATCTTGCGGAAGATGCGCGCGGGAGACGCCCCGTCCACCTTGGCTGCCTTGTAGTAATCCGGGTTCACGCTGGCCAGGGCGCTGGTGAGGATGAGGATCTTGAAGGGCATGACCACCCAGACGGCGTAAAAGCACATGACGAACATCTTCGCCCAGTACGGCCCTTCGATGAAATCCACGCCCGCCCCGCCGAATTTGGCGATGAGCAGGTTCACCAGGCCGTCGGTGTAGGCCGTCTTGCGAAAGAGGATCATGAACACCAGGCCCACGGCCAGGGTGTTGGTGACGTAGGGCAGGAAATACACGGTCTGGAAGGCGCCGCGCAGGGCCTTGATGGAGCTCAAGCCCAGAGAGATGAACAGCGCCAGCAGCGTCGAGAGCGGCACCGTGACGGCCACGATGATGAAGGTGTTCTTGAGCGCCTGCACGAAGTACGGGTCGCTGAGCACATAGCGGAAATTGTACAAGCCCACGCCCTTGTAGCTCTGGCTGGCGAAGTTGTAGCTTTCCTCGAGCGAGTACACGCACACGTCCACCAGCGGGTAGACCATGAACACGCCCAGGAACGCGATGGCCGGCAGAAGATACAGCCAGGCCTTCATGCTGTTTTTTTTCATAGACGCGCCTCGCTCTCCCGGTCAAAGAGGAAGACCTTGCGCGGCTTGAGCGAGAAGCGCACGTTCTCCCCGGCGGGGTCGATGGTGTTCTCCGCGCTGACGATGGAGCGGATGTTGCGGCCGGTCATCTTCTCGTGGGTGGAGACGACGCTCACGTCCCGCCCCATGACCTCGATGCGGTCCAGCTTGCAGGTGAAGGGGCCGTTCTCGTCCGGGATGAAGCCCTCCGGACGGATGGCGACCCAAATTTTCTGGTCCTTCTTCCCCGGCGCGTCCAGGACGGCCTCGGAGCCGATGTACACCTTGCCGGCCCGGATCTCCCCCTCGAAGGTGTTGATCTGCGGCGTGCCTAGGAACTGGGCCACGAAGAGGTTGGCGGGCTCGTCGTAGACGTCCTGCGGCTTGCCGATCTGCTGGAGGACGCCGTCCTTCATGACCACGATGAGGTCGCTGATGGACATGGCCTCCTCCTGGTCGTGGGTGACGAAGATGGTGGTGACGCCGGTCTCGCGCTGAATGCGGCGCAATTCCTCGCGCGTCTGGAGACGCAGACGGGCGTCCAGGTTGCTGAGCGGCTCGTCCAGAAGGAGCACGCGGGGGATCTTCACCAGCGCCCTCGCGATGGCCACGCGCTGCTGCTGGCCGCCGGAGAGCTCCTTGGGCTTGCGCTCCATGAGCTGATCGATCTGCACCAGCCGCGCGACCTCCCGTGCCTTCGCGCGCATGGCCTCCTTGGTCATCTTCTGCGCGCCTTTGAGGTTCTGGAGCGGGAAGATGATGTTCTCCTCCACCGTCAGGTGCGGATAAAGCGCGTAATTCTGGAACACCAGGCCCACGCCGCGCTCCTCGGGCGGGAGCTTGGTGACGTCCTCGCCGCCGAAGAAGATCTGCCCGGAGGTGGGCGTCTCCAGGCCGCTGATGAGGTTCAGGGTGGTGCTCTTTCCGCAGCCACTCGGCCCGAGCAGGCCGATGAGCTGGCCGTCCGGAATGGTGAAATCGAAATCGTTCACCGCGATGACGTCCGCGCCCTTTTTGTTGCGCGCCGGAAAGCGCTTGGTGAGGTTTTTGAGAACCACTTGCATGGGCTTCCGCTCCCCTTCCGCCGTTTGTGTCCACGCCTTCGGGCCATATAGCCCGATTCTGAATGGGATTGTACCATAAACCGCGTCCCCTGACAATGCCGCCGGGCGCAAAAACCGGGAGACGGTTGCGTCTCCCGGTTTTGCAGGCGTCTTACGCTTCCTGCCAGGGCTGCCGTTCGGTGGGGACAGGCCGCCCGGTGCGGATGGCCTCGTCCATGGTCAGGTACAGGTAGGTATCCTGCAGGGCCTCGCGCAGGGGGTAGATCTCCTCCCCCGTTTCGATGAGCTTTTCCATGCCCAGCAGGAGCGAGCCCATGGCGATCTCGTCGTCCGTCAGGCGCGCCTCACGCAGCGCGGCGAAGGGGCTCTCGTACACGAAGCGACCCATCCAGGTGAAGCCGCGGTGGAAATAGCCCTCGAGGTTGGAATCGCGGCCCATGTCCTGGCGCTCCAGGCGGCTCTGGATAGGCATCTCGCCGTTCCAGAACGAGACGGCGTAATCGTCGATCTCGCCGCGGTCGCCCTGCACGTTCAGATGCCTCGAGCGGAAATAGTTGAAGTACTGCTCGCCCGCGAAATCGAAAAAGCCCACCTTGCCGCCGTCGAACGCGAACGCGGCCACCTTGCGGCTGTCCTCGCGCGGGGCGCTGACGCCCTTTTCCAGCGGCGCGCGGCCCACATGCCAGAGAACGGGAAACTTGTAGCTCTGCGCCGTAATGGTGCAGGGCGCGTCCCCCACGCCCAGAAGGCGGCGCATCAAGCTGATGCCGTGGTAATCGTGGGCCATGGAGATGCGCAGGTTGCTGACCTCGCCGATGACGCCCTCGTCCACCAAAGCGCGCACGGCCTTGTGGTAGGGCTGGAGGAAATACTGCTCCGCGACCTGGATCTTCGCGCCGTAGGTCTTCTGCATCTCCCAGACGGTCTTCAGCTCCTCGAGGCCGTTGGCGGGCGGCGTCTCGACCAGGAGCGGGAACCCCGCCCGGAGGACTTTTTCGATGTACGGGAGCACCACCTGCCGCGGCAGGAGGACAAAGACCATATCGTGCTTCTGGCGGAGGAATTCGTCCAGGTCCGTATAGGCCGGGCCGAGGCCGCGCGCTTCAAAGGCGCGGGCCTTTTCTTCGTTGCGGAAGAGCACGCCGGAGATCTCGAACTTTTCCGGCGCTTGGCGAACGATGCGCCAATAGCCTTCCGTGCGCCAACCGTTTCCGATGAAACCGATCTTCATTGTCGCGCCTCCTTTCTTTGCGAAAAAATAGAAATCCGCCAGGGGCTCCATCCCCGGAGGCCCCTGACGAAGCGAAATCAATCGAAATAGTGCGGAGAGACTCCTTCGGGGATGAGGCACTTGTACTTTTCCCCGGCAAGGCGCTTCTCGAGCTCTTTCCTGGCCTGATCGATGCGTTCCGGTCGCTCGAGGAGCTTCTCCGCGGTGCGCGCGAGGATCGCTCCGGCCTGGAGCATGCCCTTCATGGCGATGGAGGATTTCCCCTGCGCCACCCACTGCCAGCTGTGCGCGCCCGCGCCGTAGCTGTAGCAGTTCAGGTTGGCGGTGGCGGTGGGCGTGACCCAGCTGACGTCGCCGACGTCGGTGGAGCCCATCTCGCACTTGTCGGAATGGTCGGTCTCGACGTAATAATCGCACAGGGCGCTCGAGCGGATATTCTCAGCCAAGCGGTCCTTGTCGCGGACGGAACCCGGCAGGTCGCTCAGCTGGCCGGAGACGTCGAAGGTGTCCTTGAAGCGCTGGGCGTAGGCGCGCTCCTCGGCGGTGTAGCCGGGCACGCCTAGCTCGCGGAAGGCCTCGTCCATCACGTCCTCCAGGACGAAATTGGGCACGGTGTTGCTCCGGCCCTCGTCGAAGACGATCTCCAGCTCGGTCTCGGTCATGAGAGCGGCGCCCTGGGCGATGCGTTTCACGCGCTCAAAGAGGCGCTCGCACTTGGGGTTGGTGGTGGAACGCACCAGGTACCTGCTCTCCGCGAAGGCCTGCACGACGTTGGGCGAGCCGCCGCCGGGATTGGTGATGGCGTAATGCACGCGGTCGCTGTCCTCCATGTGCTCGCGCAGATAGTTGACGCCCACGTTCATCAGCTCCACCGCGTCCAGCGCGCTGCGGCCCAGGTGCGGCGCGCCGGCCGCGTGCGCCGGGACGCCCTTGAAGCGGAAATAGCACTGGATGCAGCTCTGGGTGGAGCCGCTGCAGACCATGTGGAAATTGGCGGGGTGCCACGTGAGGGCGACGTCGCAATCGTCAAAGAGGCCGTCCCGGGCCATGTAGGCCTTGCCGGAGCCGCTCTCCTCTCCGGGGCAGCCATAGACGCGGACGGTGCCGGCATAGCCCTTCTCTTGCATGATATCGCGCAGGGCCAGGCCCGCGGCGATGGCGCCCACGCCGAGAAGATGGTGGCCGCAGCCCTGGCCCATCTCCTTGCCGGGCTCGGGATCCGGTACGGGGACGTCCGCCTTCTGCTGCAGGCCCCAAAGAGCGTCGAATTCGCCGAGGATGGCGATGACCGGCTTGCCGCTCCCCCACTGGGCGACGTAGCCCGTGGTCGTGCCGGCGGCGTTGGTGGAGACGGTGAAGCCCATCTCGCGCAGGTATTCCACCTGCGATTGGCTGCAGGCGAATTCGCGGAAGCCCGGCTCCGGGTTGGCCCAGGCGCGCTCCGCCAGGGCGATCAGGTCTTTTTCGTATTTTTCCAGCGGCATGGATTGTCCCCCTTCCGTATTCCTTCGGTTGGGAAGCATTATAGCACACGTGCCGCGAAAGGGAAACGGTCAATTTGCAGCGGCGTCACGCCCCCGGGCAGGCAACGGTGAGGCGCTCGATATCGCGTCCCTGGCTCCACATGCGCATATAGATATCGGAACACTTGCGCAGCAGGGCGAACTTTTTCCGCGCGGATTCCGCGTCGCCGTAGACCTTCCAGTAGCCGCAGCAGGTGTATTCGTCGCGCCGGTGGATGAAGCCGTCCACGTCCTCGGGCGGATAGCCGAGAAACAGGCCGATCTCGTGCGGGAACGTCTCCCCCGCATCGGCCAGACGGCGTCGCAGGCAGGCGATACACTGGTTCTCGCCCCGGCAATCGTACCCGCAGGAGCGCAGAAGCCCTTGCGCCAGCTCGTTTTCCAGATCGGTCGAGAGGCGCTTGGGCCGGTACACGTAGATCAGCGCCGTCCCCTCCCGCCAGCGCAGCGGCAGCGCGCGCACGCCCTTGCGGCCCAGCCGCGCGTTCAGGGAACGGATGCCGTCGCGCATTTCCTCGTCGCTATCGAAGCGGCAGGTAAACAGGTTCGCGGTCTTGAGATTGGCCAGAGTCGGCGCGCAGTGGCGCACCACTTTTTCGTCGGACATGCCCTCACCCTCCCATGGTTAGATATTTCTAACTCATCTCCCGGAAAAGCGCCTGCACCGGGCAGGCGGATCTCCGCAGTTAGTTATATTTAACTATATCGATCCTACCACGTTCTCTCTCCCCTGTCAAGCGCCCGCGCTCATTTTTCCCGCGGGATGGGCCTTCTATCCGATAAAAAAAGCGAGCCGGGGACGGCTTTTCGTCCGCGGCTCGCGAAAACGTTTGCTCAGAAGCCCAGCTTGGCGCTGAAATCCGCCATGGCTTCGGAAATCTTGATCCCCTGCGGGCAGACCTGCTCGCAGCTGCGGCAGCC
>CACZOT010000100.1 GCA_902782795.1 uncultured Eubacteriales bacterium
CTGCCCGCCTCCAGAACGCTTACGATCTCCAGAAGGCTTACGTCGCCAAGCTCGAAAAGCGCGCCACCGATCTGCTGACCGCCCAGGCCGAGATCGACGTGCTCAAGGCCCAGCTCGCCAACAGCGAGACCGCCGAAGAGCCCGCTGAGGAGCCTGCTGAGGCCGCCGACACCTCCGCTCTCGAAGCCGAGGTCGCCCGCCTCCAGAACGCTTACGATCTCCAGAAGGCCTACGTCGCCAAGCTCGAGAAGCGCGCCACCGACCTGCTCGAGGCCCAGGCCAAGATCGACGTCCTGACCGCGCAGCTCGCCGCTCAGGAGCCCGCCGAGGAATAATCCCCCCATTTCCTAAGACAGCGCATCCCGTCTCCCGGCTGGGAGGCGGGATGTTTTTTTATCGCGCGGCGAAAAAATCTCCGCCGGGGCATTCCAATCCGCGCGCCATCCGATATAATATATACAGGGAGGGATGCGCGTGGCCGTCGTCTGTACGCTGACACTGAACCCGTGTTTGGACCGCACCCTGGACGCGGCGACCGGCGCCGTCCTGGACGAGCAGACGGGCGGCAAGGGCGTAAACGCGGCCCGGGTGCTCACCGCGCTGGGGGAGGACTGCCTCGCCGTCGCTCCGGTCGGCGCGGGGGAGAGAGGCGCTCGCTTCCGCCTCCTGGCCGCGCGGGAGGGGATCTCCCTTCGCGGCGTTCCCGTCGCCGCGGATACCCGCCGCATCGATACCTGGCGCGACGGCGACGCCCAGCGCCAGGAGTACGTCCCCGGCAGCGACGCCTCCGCCGTGGAGACGGACTCCCTGCGCCATGCGCTGCGGGAGAGCCTCGCCGGCGCGCGGCTGCTCATGGTCTGCGGCAGCGCCCCCGGGCCGCGCCTGGCGAGCCTGGCCGGAGAGGCGATCCGGATGGCGCGGGAGCTTGGCGTCGCCACTCTGCTGGATTCCCACGGCCCGGCCCTGACCGAGGGCCTGGCCGCCGGGCCGGATTTCCTCACCCCCAACGAGGCGGAGCTCGCCGAGCTGCTCGGCCGAGGGATCGCTCCCGGCGAGGAGGCCGCCGCCGCGGAGGAGCTTTTCGCCCGTCATGCCGCGGAGGGACTCTGCGGCGTGGTGGTGACTCTGGGGGCTCGCGGCGCCGTCTGGGCGCGCGAAGGCGGGACGCTCTTCTGTCCCGCGCCGAAGGTCCGCACAGTCAACGCGGTCGGCAGCGGCGATTGCTTCGCCGCCTCCCTGGTCTGGAGCCTCCTGCACGGCTGCAGCGATCAGGGGGCCCTCGCCATAGCCTGCGCGGCCGGGGCGGCCAACGCCGCCGTCTTCCCGGCGGCGCGCGTCGGCCGGAAAGAGATCGAGGCCATGCTCGGCTGGAGCTTGCCTTCTTGACGGGAAAGCGACCCCGGGGGAGCGCGAGGGGGCCGCGGCCCCCTCGCCAAGGTCCCGTTCGGGGGTCGGGCCTCCCCGAAGGGGAGGTCTGGCCCCTGGACGGGGCCAATCCGGTCTCCGGGACCGGCAGCACACGAACGATGGAGAGAAATGCGCACATGGAATACGACGTGATCATCATCGGCGCGGGCCATGCGGGCTGTGAGGCGGCCCTCGCCAGCGCACGCATGGGGCAAAGGACGCTCCTGCTCGCCCTGAATCTGGACGCCCTCGCCCTGATGCCCTGCAACCCGGCCATCGGCGGTACGGCCAAGGGCCACCTCGTGCGCGAGCTGGACGCCCTCGGCGGCGAGATGGGCCTCGCCATCGACGAGACCTTCCTCCAGAGCCGCATGCTCAACACGGGCAAAGGGCCCGCGGTGCATTCCCTGCGCGCCCAGGCGGACAAACTCGCCTACCGGCTGCGCATGCGCCGCGCGGTGGATCAGCAGGAGAACCTCACCCTGCGCCAGGCCGAGGCTTCCGAGATCTTCGTCCAAAGCGGCCGCGTCACCGGCGTAAAGACCACGACCGGAGACGTGATCCCCTGCCGCGCCGCCATCCTGTGCTGCGGCGTGTATCTGCAAAGCCGCATCATCATCGGCGAATGCTCCTGGCATGGCGGCCCTCAGGGCTTGCTCAGCGCCGGTCCCCTGGCCGAGAGCCTGCGCGGCCTCGGGTTCCAGCTGCGCCGCTTCAAGACCGGCACGCCCGCGCGCGTGGACGGCTCCACCATCGATTTCTCCAAAATGACTCCTCAGCCCGGCGACGAGCCCGTGGTACCCTTCTCCTTTCTTTCCCCGCAGGACGGCGCGGGCCTGCGCAACCGCGCTCTTTGTTATCTCACCTACACCAACGGGGCGACCCACGAGATCATCCGCCGCAACCTCCACCGCTCGCCCATGTATTCCGGCGCCATCCACGGCACCGGCGCGCGCTACTGCCCCTCCATCGAGGATAAGGTCATGCGCTTCGCTGACAAGGAGCGCCACCCCATCTTCCTGGAGCCGGAAGGGCTCTATACGAACGAA
>CACZOT010000101.1 GCA_902782795.1 uncultured Eubacteriales bacterium
GCCTGGCGCCACAATAGCGTCTGGCGGAGCGGAGGGGAATGTGGTATAATGAAACCCGGATTTCCGGGCCGGCGGTCTTTCGCAAGGCGCGCCGGGCATTCGGCAACGAAAGGCGAGGCCGCTTCGGGCGGTCCAAGGGAGATTGTGGCATGGATAATTTTCTGGAAGAAGTCGCGGTAAAGCGCAACCGCGGCGTGCAGACGCTGCTCTACGGCCTGTGCTGGCTGGTGATGATCCTCTTCGGAGCCGTCGCCCTGTTTTCCTTTTCGACCCTGAGCGCGAGCCGCTCCATGCAGGAGATGATCATCCGCATGGTGCTGTTCGTGGTGTTCGCGGGCCTGGTGTACCTGGTCTGGCGCTACAAGGACGAGTTCCGCACGGAGTATGAATACACCTTCACCAACGGAGATCTGGACGTGAGCAAGGTCCTGGGCAACGCGCGCCGCAAGTACCTGACGAGCCTGCCCATGAAGATGGTCGAGGCCTGCGGCAAGGTGGAATCCCCCTCCTTCCAGAAGTGGCTGAACACGCCCGGCGTCAAGAAGCACAACTGGTTCCTCAACCGCGACGCCCAGCTGATCTTCTTCTATTTCGTCAAGAACAACGTCAAGCACCTCATGGTGGTGGAGCTTTCCGACGAAATGGTCAAGGTGATCCGCAGCCAGAATTACCTGGGCTTTGGAGTGTGGCAGGATTGAGAGAATACGCATACCTCGACAACAGCGCGACAACCCGCCCCTCCGAGGGCGTGATCGAAGCCATGGCGCAGTGCATGCGCGATGGCTTCTACAATCCTTCCTCCCAGTACGCGCCCGCCGTGCAGAGCGAAAAGCGCATGGCGGATTGCCGCGAGCTCGTCGCCCGCAGCCTGCGCGTCCAGCCGGAGGAGGTATTTTTCACCTCCGGAGGCACGGAGGCAAACAACCTCGCCATCCTCGGCACCGCCGCCGCGCAGCGCGGGCCGGGGCATTTCCTCGTCAACGCCACCGAGCACCCCAGCGTGCTCGCCGCCTTTGAGGAAGTGAAAAAGATGGGCCATCGCGTGAGCGTCGTGCCCGTCCTTCACGACGGGCTTCCGGATATGGAGGCCTGGGAACGGGCCATCGCCGCGGAAAAGCCGACGCTGGTCAGCTGCATGCAGGTCAACAACGAGACGGGCGCCCTGGCCGATATCGCGCGCATCGCCGCGCTGGCCAAGGCCGCCAACCCCGCCTGCCGCGTGCACGTGGACGGCGTGCAGGGCTTTTTGCGCGTGCCCTTCGACGCGCGGGGAGTCGATTTTTACACCCTTTCGGGCCACAAGCTGCACGGCCCCAAGGGCATCGGCGCGCTCTATGTGAAAAAAGGCGTGCGCCTTGCGCCCAGGCAGATCGGCGGCGGCCAGGAGAAGGGCCTGCGCTCCGGCACGGAGAACACGCCCGGCATCGCGGGCCTGTGCGAGGCCATCCGCGAGATGAAGGCCGTCGGGGGCCTGGGGGAGGCGCTCATGCGAAAGAAGCTGCGCTTCCTGGAATTGTGCCGCGAGACGGTACCGGAGCTGCTCGTCAACGGCCCGGAGCCGGAAAAAGCCGCGCCGCACATCATCAACCTTTCGTTCCCGGGCGTGCGCGGCGAGGTCATGCTCCACGCGCTGGAGGCCCGCCAGGTCTACTGTTCCACGGGCTCGGCCTGCTCGAGCAAAAAGCAGAAGGTCAGCGCCGTGCTCGGGCAGATGGGCATCACAGGCGCGCGCGCAGAGGGCGCTCTGCGCTTCAGCTTCTCGCCGCACACGGGCGAGGAAGAGATCGAATGGGCGGCCCGCTGCATCGGCGAGAGCTTCGCCCTGCTCAAACAATACCAGAGGAGATGACCCCTTTGCGAGAGGTACTGCTCGTCCGTTTCGGCGAGGTCCATTTGAAGGGCGCGAACCGCCCGTATTTTCTGCGCATGCTGACGGACAACGTGCGCCACTGCGTCGAGGATCTGGGCGCGCGCGTCTGGTTTTCCGATTCGCGCATCTACGTCGCCGAGGTGGAGGATATCGCCGAGGCGGCCGAGCGGGTGCGCAAGGTCTTCGGCGTGTATTCCGTGAGCCCTGCCCTGGAGACGGCCAAGGAATTTGAGGAGATCTCCGCCGCCGCCCTGCGCCTCATGGAGGGCAAGACAGGCACCTTCAAGGTGTTCGCGCGCCGCAGCGATAAATCCTTCCCGATCTCCTCCAACGACATGGCCGCCGAGCTCGGCCACCGGATCCTGGTCGCGTACAAGGGCCTGCGCGTGGACGTACACAAGCCAGAGATCAAGCTGCACGTGGAGGTCCGCGAGCGCAACGCCTACCTGTGCAGCGAGGAGATCATGGGCGTGGGCGGCATGCCCATCGGCACGGGCGGCCGCGCGGCGCTGCTCCTCTCCGGCGGCATCGACAGCCCTGTGGCGGGCTATTCCATCATGCGCCGCGGCGTGAAAATCGAGGCCATCCACTTCGAGAGCCCGCCCTACACCGGCGAGCGCGCCAAGGAGAAGGTACTGGCGCTGGCCAAGAAGCTCGGCGCGTTCCAGGGCGGCATGCGCGTGTGCGTGGTGCCCTTCACCAAGATCCAGCTGGAGATCCACGACAAGTGCCCGGAGGAGCTGGGCACCGTGCTCATGCGCCGCTTCATGATGCGCATCGCCGAGCGCCTCGCCAACCAGCTCAAGGCCCAGGCGCTTGTCACCGGCGAGAACATCGGCCAGGTCGCCAGCCAGACCATGGACGCCATCGTCTGCACGGATATGGTCGTCGGCATGCCCGTGTTCCGCCCCCTCATCGGCTTCGATAAGATCGATATCATCCGCGAGGCCGAAAAGATCGACACCTACGAGACGTCCATCCTCCCCTACGAGGATTGCTGCACAGTGTTCACCCCGCGCCACCCCAATACCCGCCCCAAGCCCAAGATGCTCGAGAAGGCCGAGGAACTGCTCGACGTCGCCGCGCTCGAGGACGAGGCCGTCGCCGGCACGCGAATGGTGGAGGTGTAGACGCCCGGGGGCTCCGCTTCCTGGGCCTCCGGCAGGGGCTCCACCCCCGCACCCTGCCAAGGGGGGAAAATGATTCCCACTGGACCCCTCCATTAGGGAAAGAAGCATAAACAGGCTCCGGCATCCTGTCGCAAGGGTACCGGAGCCTGTTCTTTTTCGAGAGAACAGCCATGCTTGTGTTTTCAGAAATCCCCCAATATGGGATTCTTAAGGGTCCCTGGACCCTTAAGCGGGGTGCGGGGCAGAGCCCCGCCGTGACCCAAACAGGGCGGAACCCCTGGCGTCCCCCCGCGCAACAGGCGCAAAAAAAACCAGCCGCCCA
>CACZOT010000102.1 GCA_902782795.1 uncultured Eubacteriales bacterium
CGTCACGCCCAGCTCCCGGCTCACGGAGCGCAGGAGCGAGAGGACCTCCCGGCCGGACTTGCCGTCCAGGTTGCCGGTGGGCTCGTCCGCGAAGAGGATGGAGGGCTTGTTCGCCAGGGCCCTGGCGATGGAGACGCGCTGCTGCTGGCCGCCGGACATGGCCCCGGGCAGGTGGTCCATGCGCTCGCGGATGCCCAGCATGTCCACGATGCGCTCCAGGTACGCCCCGTCTTTTTTGCGGCCGTCCAGCATCACGGGCAGGAGCACGTTCTCCCAGCCGGAGAGCTCCCGCACCAGGTTGTAATTCTGGAACACGAAGCCGAAACGGCGGCGGCGCAGGACGGCCAGCTGGTTGTCCTTGTAGGAGGAGAGCTTCGCCTCCTGGTACCAGACCTCGCCCGCCGTGGGCCGGTCCAGCCCGGAGAGGAGGTGCAGCAGCGTGGATTTTCCCGAGCCGCTCGGCCCCATGACGGCCGTGAACACGCCCTGCTCCAGAGCGAGGGAAACGTCCCGCAGGGCGTGGATCTGTCCTTCGCCCTGGCCGTAGATCTTGGTGAGATGTTCGCAGCGCATGATCTCCATCCGGCGCACCGTCCTTTCGGAAATACGAAAAGCGCCCGCAGCTGGGGCGGGCGCTCCCTGGCTATGGTTTTATCATACGCCCCGAACCTTGCGCGACCGTGACGCCAACCTTACGTTTTCGCAAGGTTGAGGACGGGCAGGCTCACCGTCACCCGCAGGCCTCGCGCGGCGTTTTCCGCCTGGATGGTCCCATGGTGGCGGCGGACGATCTCCCGGGCGATGGCCAGCCCCAGGCCAGAGCCGCCGCCCGGATCGTCCGCGGCGCGGTAGAAGCGTTCGAAGAGGCGGTTCAGCTCCTCGGGCGGGACGCCGCCGCCGTCGTCCTCCACGGTGAGGAAGACGGCGCTGTCGGCCCTCTCGACGCAGACGCGCACGCGCCCAGCGGGGGCTGTGTGCTCGCAGGCGTTCTTGAGAAGGTTTCCCACCGCCTCGCCCAGCCACGCCGCGTCGCAGCGGACGCGTGCCTCGCCCGTGAATTCCACCCGCTTCTCCGGCCAGGAGGGCGCGAGGGCCTGCCAGGCCTCCTCGGCCACGGCGCGCGCGTCCCGCTCGGCGAAGCGGAACTCGTACCCGTCCGCGCTGAGCTTTTCCAGGCGCAGCAGAGCGCGGATCAGCCTCTCCATGCGCTCGATCTGCTCCATCTCCGCCACGGCGTGCGGGCCCTGGTCCATCTCGCAGTAGAGCCGCAGGGCGCTCAGGGGCGTCTTGAGCTGGTGGGAGATGTCCGCGGTGAGGTTCGCGCAGCGGAGGCTCTCCTCCCGGCGGCGCTCCTCGGAAAGGAGGACGCGCGTCTCGAGGTCCGAGACGGCGTTCTGCACGCGCGCCAAAGGGCCCTCGTCCGTGGCCACGGGCAGGGGCTTCCCCTCCCCGCCCTCGAGGCTGAAATCCTCCGCCTGGCGGGCCATGCGCCTGGCGCGGCGATCGTCCCGCAGGCGCAGAGCGATCAGGACCAGACAGGCCGCGCCCAGGACGGCGCACAGGGCGATCAATCCACCCATTGGTATCCCACTCCCCGGATCGTCTTTACATGCTCCGCGCCGATCTTCTCCCGCAGGCGGCTGACGTGCACGGAGAGCGTGTTGTCGTCCACGAAGCGGGAATCCACGTCCCAAAGGGCCTCCAGGAGGCGGTTGCGCGTGACCACCCCGCCGGCCTGCATGAGGGATACGAGGATTTTGTATTCCATCAGGGTCAGCGGCACCGTCTCGCCATCCCGGCGCACCACCATGCGCTCCTGGTCGATCTGCACCGCGCCGGAGCGCAAAGGCTGCGGAGCGCTTCCCCTGCGCAGGAGGGCGCGGATGCGACTGAGCAGCTCCTGGAGGCGGAAGGGCTTGGTGACGTAATCGTTGCCGCCGCTGTCCAGGCCGCGCACAATATCGAACTCCTCGTCCCGCGCGGTGAGAAAGAGCACCGGCGTCTCCACGCCCGCCTCCCGCCATTCCCGGCACAGGGCGACGCCGTCGCCGTCCGGCAGGGATACGTCCAGCACCGCCAGGTCCACCCGGGGGCCCATCGCCGCGCGGGCCTTCGCGGCCTTCTCCACCGCCTCGACCGCGTAGCCCTCTCGCATGAACAGCTCCGTCAGGCCCTCGCGCAGGGCGGGATCGTCCTCCACCAGCAGGATCCGCGCCATCGTCCGCCTTCCCCCTTTCGCTTTCCGCGGGCATTATAGCATGCTTCCTCCCGCCGAGACAACCCGCGGCCCCATGCCGTTGGCGCGCAAAAAAGGAGGCGCTCCCGGCGGAGCGCCTCCTTTGGCGTTTGGTCCTGCGGATGGGTTCAGTTCGCGCCATCCCGAGACTCGGTATCGAACGGGTCGAAATCGGCCAGGCCCAGGATCACCGAGATCTGGTAAGCCGCGACGCGCGCGTCGTCCCTGTAGACCTCCACGGAGGGCTCGATATCGAAGCAGTAGTTGCCCGCGATCGCGGGAGCGCGGCCGCCCTGCAGCGCGCGGATCGCCCCGACGGCGTTGTAGACCGCCTGGCCCCAGCGCTGGTGGTAGGTGGAAGTGACGATGGTCATGCTGCCCACTCCCTCCCTCTCCAGGATGGCGAAGGTGTTCATGGCGTTTTCCACGGTGCTCATGGCGCTCTCGTCCACGCGGATGCGCCTGGCGTCGATGCCGCACTTGTCCACGAGGTACGCCCGCATGAGCCCGGCCTCGGTGTGGCGCTTGGGGTTGTTCTGGCCGGTCGGCCCGCCCGTGCAGACGAGGATCGCCTCCGGGAAGGACCGCGCGACGGCCGCCGCCGCCTTGCAGCGGCCCATCAGCTCCTTGGTCATCTCGCCGTCCTGCAGGGCGTAGCCCAACACCACGATAGCCTCGATCCGCTCGCCCGTCTCCTCCAGAGCCGTGGCGCGCTGGCCTCCATCATAGAGGAAGAGCGCGTAACCGGCGTCGAGATAGACTTCTCTCCAATGCGCGGCGATGCTCTCGGCGACGGCGGAATCCGCCTCGCTCACCGCGCGGATGGCAGCGAGATCGGCGTCGATCCGCGCCTCGGCTTCCGGGTCGGCGCGAGCGTCCAACAGGTCGTACAGCAGGGCGGCGAAATGCTCCTGGTCCGCCTCGGCGATTTGGAACCCGGCCGTCTGGGCCGCCGCGCACGAGAGCAGAAGCAAGGCGGCGAGGAGACACGCGAGGATCTTTTTCATAGGGCAGCTCCTTTCTTCCTTCACGGCAGTGGAAATCCCCCTTCCTTTCCTGCGAAAGGGCGGGATTCATCGGCTTTTCTCCGAAACCAGCGCGATCCACGCGGGCAGCGCCGCCATGGGGTTCCGCTTCCAATCGTTGATCCCCTCGAGCTCTTCCGCTTTCTGTTTCCGAAGCTCGGCGTACGGGAACCAGAAGGAAGCGTCGATCGCGGGCAGTTCGGCCATTTCGCGGAGGCTCAGCCCCGCCCGGATCTGCGAGTTGACGATATCCTGGAGCCGCCAGTGCAGGTCCGGCAAAACGTCGTGATAGGATTTGACGATCACGGGAGCCTTCCAGGCCTCCCCCGAAAACGGCCTGTTGAATGGATGCAGATCGTACGTGACCGAAAACCCGCCATTTTTCAGTACCCGCGATATACTGCGATACATACTGTCGATATCGTCGATCCAGGAAAGCGTGCCGTTGGAGGTATATACCATATCGTAAGCCCGATCGTGGATGCGGGACAGCCGCATCGTATCATCGCAAATGAATTCGATCTCCAGACCCAGCCGCCCGGCGATGGCCGAGGCGTTCTCCAGCTGTCGCTCGCTGATGTCCGCCGACGTCACCCGCGCGCCCATCATGGCCAGCGCGAACGCCGCGTGGTTGTCTCCGCTGGAGGGGAGAAGGATCCTCCGGCCTTTCACATCCGGAAGAAATGTGCGGATCAGTCCCATCACCGCGGGATGGAAGGCGGACTCGGGCTTCTCGGCCAGTCGTTGGATTTTCTCGGCGGTTCTCAGCGACCTGTACCATTCCGAGTCGGACGTCTCGTTCCAGTAGGCTTTGATTTTGTTGATCATCTCATTGCCGCTCATCCGTTATCCCCCTCTGGGCCTTTGATCAAGCGAGATGATACGGGAGGATCGCGCAATGTTTGCCGGCGTCTTTTGCACTACCCGCCGCCCGGAATCCTTCGGTTTCTGACGCTGATTATACCATGGCCGTTTCCGCTCTTCAACAAGAAACCCCCTTTGCCTGGGCAGGCAAAAGCGGGGGGCTTTCCTGGCCGGGGCCTTCGAGACCTTCTTCCCCTGAACTACAACCGGGCTGACGCATCGTCAGCCCGGCTCTTCCTGGCAGGGGCAGAAGGACCCACCCGCCTCCGGGCGGGTCCCGGGCGCGGCTCTGCCAGCCCACCGGGCTGGCATTCACTCCCGCGCCCTTCGAGTCCTTCTTCCCCCAAACAACAACCGGGCTGACGCATCGTCAGCCCGGTTCTTCCTGGCAGGGGCAGAAGGTCTCGCCCGCCTCCGGGCGGGTCCTGGGCGCGGCTCTGCCAGCCCACCGGGCCGGCATTCACTCCCGCGCCCTTCGAGTCCTTCTTCCCCCTAAACAACAACCGGGCTGACATATATCGTCAGCCCGGCTCTTCCTGGCA
>CACZOT010000103.1 GCA_902782795.1 uncultured Eubacteriales bacterium
ACGCCATGGCGCGGTATGATTATCTGATCGTCGGCGCGGGGCTGTTCGGCGCGGTGTTCGCCCAGGAGGCCCTGCGCGCGGGGAAAAAGTGCCTGGTGATCGACCGGCGAGCGCACGTGGGCGGCAACGTCTATACCCAGGAGCGCGAGGGCATCCAGGTGCACGTCTACGGCGCGCACATCTTCCATACTTCCGACCGGGAAATCTGGGAATACGTGAACCGCTTCGCCTCCTTCCGGCCCTTCGTGAACGCCCCTCTGGCCGTGTACGGGGACAGGGTCTACCATCTCCCCTTCAATATGAACACCTTCTACGCCATGTGGGGCGTGCGCACGCCCGCCGAGGCCCGCGCCATGATCGCCCGGCAGACGGAGGACGAGGGCTCGGGGGAGCCTCGAAACCTCGAGGAAAAGGCCCTGCGCAGCGTGGGGCGCGATCTCTACGAGACCTTGGTGCGCGGCTACACGGAAAAGCAGTGGGGCAGGCCCTGCCGGGAGCTGCCCCCCTCGATCCTCGGGCGGCTGCCGCTGCGCTTCACCTGGGACAACAACTATTTCTCCGACCGCTGGCAGGGCATCCCGGAGGAGGGGTACACCCGCCTGGTGGAGCGGCTCCTGGAGGGGAGCGAGGTGCGCCTGGGCGTGGATTACTTCTCCCTCTCCGCGGCGGAAAAGGCCTGCGCCGGGAAGACCCTCTTCACCGGGCCCATCGACGCCTTCTTCGGCCGCCGCTTCGGGCCGCTGGAATACCGGAGCCTCCGCTTTGAGACGGAGACGCTCGATATCGAGGATTTCCAGGGCAACGCGGTCGTCAATTACACCGCGGCGGACGTGCCCTACACCCGCGTCATCGAGCACAAGCATTTCGGCCCCGGCGGCCAGAAGAGGACGATCGTCTCCCGGGAATACCCCGCCGCCTGGACCGAGGGCGCGGAGCCCTATTACCCCGTGAACGACGAAAAGAACACCGCTCTCTACGCGCGCTACAGGGCCCTCGCGGACGAGACGCCCGGCGTTCTCTTCGGCGGGCGGCTGGGCTCTTACCGCTACTGGGATATGGACAAAACCGTCGCGGCGGCCATCGCCGCGGCTCGGGGAGAATTCCCCGGGTGACAAAACGGCGAGCGTCCTGTATAATACGATTGCGCACACATAGTCAAGAGAGGTGCTACAAATGAAAGGAATCGTCCTGGCAGGCGGCAGCGGCACGCGCCTGTATCCCCTCACCAGCGTGACCTCCAAGCAGCTCCTTCCCGTGTACGACAAGCCCATGATCTACTACCCCCTCTCGACCCTGATGCTCGCCGGTATCCGGGAGATCCTCATCATCTCCACGCCGCAGGACACCCCGCGCTTTCGCGATCTGCTCGGCGACGGCAGCCAGTTCGGCATCAGCCTGGAATACGCCGTGCAGCCCTCGCCGGACGGCCTGGCCCAGGCGTTCCTGATCGGGCGGGAGTTCATCGGCGGCGAGCCCTGCGCCATGGTCCTGGGAGACAATATCTTTTACGGCAACGGCTTCGGCAGGATCCTGGACGCCGCGCGTGAGGACGCCGAACGGGGCTCGGCCACGGTCTTCGGATATTACGTCCACGATCCCGAGCGCTTCGGCGTGGTGGAGTTCGACGAGAGCGGCGCGGCCGTCTCCCTGGAGGAAAAGCCCAAAGAGCCCAAGAGCAACTACGCCGTCACTGGCCTCTACTTCTACCCGGCGGGCGTCTCCGCCGAGGCCGCCGAGGTCCGTCCCTCCAAGCGGGGGGAATTGGAGATCACCGATCTGAACAACCGCTACCTGGCCGAGGGGAAGATGCGCGTGCAGCTGCTCGGGCGGGGGTTTGCCTGGCTCGATACCGGCACGGTGGACGCGCTCATGGAGGCGGCGAACTTCGTCTACAACGTGGAGGAGCGGCAGTCGCTGAAGATCTCCGCTCCGGAGGAGATCGCCTACCGCAAGGGGTGGATCGATAACGCCGCCCTGCGCCGCTCCGCCGAGGCGTACGGAAAATCCCCCTACGGGGCGCATCTGCGCGCCGTCGCGGACGAGAAGATCCGCACCTGAAACGCGAAGGAGAGATACGCATGAAGAAGATCGAAACGGCCCTTCCGGGCGTGTATATCATCGAGCCGGACGTCCATGGCGACCACCGCGGCTACTTTATGGAGACCTGGTCCACCCGCAATTTCCGGGAGCTTGGGCTCGATTACGAGTTCGTGCAGGACAACGAATCCTTCACCGCCCAGAAGGGCACGCTGCGGGGCATCCATTTCCAGAACGCTCCCATGGCGCAGGCGAAGCTGGTGCGCGCGGTGCGCGGGGCCATCCTGGACGTGGCGGTGGATCTGCGCAAGGGCTCGCCCACGTACAAAAAGTGGGTGGGCGTGGAGCTCTCCGCGGAGAACAAGCGCATGCTTCTGATTCCGCGCGGCTTCGGCCACGGCTTCGTGACGCTCACCGACGACGTGGAATTCCTCTACAAGGTGGACAACCTCTACTCCAAGGAGCACGACCGCGGCATCCGCTTCAACGATCCGGCCATCGGCGTGGAATGGGGCGTGACGGAGCCCGTCCTCTCCCAGAAGGACACCACCTCGCCCCTGCTGGCGGACAGCGACTGCAACTTCACCTACGAGGGCTGATACGGAAGGAGACGATCCCCCATGACGATCCTCGTCACCGGCGGCGCCGGGTTCATCGGTTCCAACTTCCTGTTCTATATGCTGGACAAGCACCCGGAGGATCGCTTCGTCTGCCTGGACAAGCTCACCTACGCGGGCAATCTTTCCACGCTCCGGCCCATTCTGGACCGGCCGAACTTCCGCTTCGTCAAGGCGGATATCTGCGACCGGGAGGCCGTGTACCGCCTCTTCGAGGAGGAGAAGCCGGACGTTGTCGTCAACTTCGCGGCGGAGAGCCACGTGGACCGCTCCATCGAGGACCCGGGCGTCTTTTTGCAGACCAACATCATCGGCACGGCGACCATGATGGACGCCTGCCGCAAGTACGGCATCCGGCGCTTCCATCAGGTG
>CACZOT010000104.1 GCA_902782795.1 uncultured Eubacteriales bacterium
ACCAGTTCTGTCAGATTCTTTTTCATAGAAGAAGCCCTCCCTTGTTCGGTTTGATCTTTGGGCCTTTCGCCCTTGCAGGATCATCATACCCGAAGGAGGGAGGGAATCGGTCGCCCGCCAGGCGACAAATCGCTATGCGCCAACGCCCGAACCGAGCAGGGGCATATCGTAGTGGAACAGCACTTCGTTGATCTCAAAGATATCGAAATTGCCGGTCTTGATGAAGTATTCGAGGATGATATCGAACTTGCTGGCGTGGGAAATGGCGAAGCCCGCCCGCTCGAGGAGGTTCTCTGTCTCGGGAAGATCCAGCCGCAGGGCCACGGCGAAGGCGAAGACCGTGGGCTTGCTGGGGCGGTAGGCGCTGTTGGAGCGGATCTTGCTGAAGAGCTTGCGGTCCACGTTGGCGCGCTTGTAGCACTCGGCGTCGGTCATGCCCTTTTCGTCGATGAGGCGCAATAACGTCTCGGAGAAGCCCTCGTCCGTGCGGCGGAGGAGCTCCTCCAGGCTCGGCTCGGCGCCTTGCGGCGCGGCGGCCTTTTCCAGAGCGAAGCCCTCCTCCTGGAGCGGCGCGGCGCTTCTGGGCGCCATCGGCGGCCGGACCAGGCTCTGGTCGAAGCGCAGGGCCGCGCTTTCGTCCTCCCGCCAGAGGACGCGGCGGGAGGATTCCACGTTCGGCCTCGTGTGCTCGCGGGCGTACACGTCGTCGATATACTCCTGCACGTCGCGCACGAGCTGCTTCCCGGCGAGGAACTCCGTGCGCCCGAAGAGGACGAGATACACCGTCAGCTCGTGCTCCTGGAGGAAGGCGCGGATGGTCTCCATCGCCACGCGCAAGGCTTCCTCCTTGGGGTAGCCGTACGCCCCGGCGGAGATGAGAGGGAAGGCGACGGTTTCGCACTCGCTTTCGACGGCGATCCGCAAACAGCTCTGGTAGCAGGAGCGCAGAAGCCGTTCCTCGCCGCAGCCGCCCCCGCGCCAGATGGGCCCAACCGTGTGGATGACCCACTTCGCTGGCAGGCGATAGGCGCGCGTGCGCTTGGCATGCCCCGTCTCGCAGCCTCCGAGCGCGCGGCACTCCTCCAGGAGCTCCGGCCCGGCGGCGCGGTGGATGGCCCCGTCCACGCCCCCGCCGCCCAGGAGCGAGCGGTTCGCGGCGTTGACGATGGCGTCCACGGGCATTTTCGTGATATCGTTGCGGACGATCTCCAGCGGCATAATGGTTCCTTTCCGCCCGGAACAAGGCCGGGCAAGCGGCTTGGCGGCGCGGCCGTCAGCCCTCCATGCGGGCGAACACGGCGGCGGCCTCCCCCACCGCCTCCTCGGCGGAGAGGGAATGGAAGCGCGTGCGGTGCGGCTCGAAGGGCTCGATCATGTACAGGGCGTCATTGGGATGGGCCCGGAAGAGGCGGAGGATGCGGCGCGTGTCGATGACGCCGGTCTCCATGGGCAGGCGGCGCTGCATATCCTCCTGGCGGTCGTAGGGCACGCCCGCCACGGCGTCGTTGCAATGCACGGCCACGAGGCGGTTGGCGTGGTGGGCCATGAGGGCGAGGTCGTCCTCGGCGCCGTTGCCGGAGCAGTACCAATGGAAGGTATCGAAGGCCACGCCGGCCTCCCCGCCCGCGCTGTCGGCGATGGCGAGGACCCCCGCGAGGGAATGCACGAACTCGTGTTTCTGCCAGGAGCGGATGTGGTGCGGGCCGATGAACTCCAGCCCGTAGCGCACGCCGTGCTCCCGCAGGACTCGGCTCACCTGCCCAACGCGCCGGACGTGCCACTCGAAGGCGGCGTCGAACTCCATGGGGCTGGTGGGCCAGACGTGGTTGTAGGCATGGTGGATGCCTAGCCGTTGCGCCGTGTCGGCGCGCCTTCGGAGCGTCTCCAGGGCGCGGGCGAAGGCCTGATCGTCCAACTCCCAGTGGTAGAAATCCGCTGGCATGGGCATCAGGCCCCACCTGAGGCCGTTGTCCCGGAGAGCGGCTGCGGCCTCCCGGGCGGCGCGGTCGTCCTCAAAGAGGGCGGCAGGCGCGCTCAGAGCCTCGATCCCGTGGGCCGCGGCGAGGGGCGCGAGCTCCGGCAGGGTGTACGGCAGGTTCAGCATGGACGCGTCCAGCGTGCGGATCAATGCTCCCATCTCCCGTCTATGCAATGTAGTTTCATGATACTATCGCTTTCCGGCCCTGTCAATCACGCGGCCCCCAGAGCAAGGGGACACGTCTCCTCCGCGACCGTGGCGCAGCGCTATCCCCGGGCGAAGGGGTTCCAGAAGCGCCCGCCGTTTACCCGGTTGAGGATGATCGCCGCGGCGAGGATCCCCGCGCAGACCGCGATGGAAAGGATGTCCCATTTCGTGAAGGGCCTGCCCATATACCAGGTGCGCTTCTTGTTTTTGCCAAACCCGCGCAGCTCCATGGCGTTGGATATGGTCTCGATGCGGTCCATACTGGAGAGGATCAGCGGGATGAGGATGGCGCTGGCGCTCTTCAAGCGCTTGACGATGTTCTCCTTGCGGCTCATCTCGATGCCGCGGGCCTGCTGCGCCTGGGAGATATCGTGGTATTCGCGCTGGATATCGGGGATGTAGCGCAAGGCCAGGGAGACGGAATACGCCACCGTGTACTTCACTCCGATGCGGTTGAGCGAGGCCGCGAACTCGCTGGGGTTCGTGGTGGAGACGAACAGCACGACCACGGGGATCGTCGCCAGGTACTTGAGCACCAGGTTCAGATGATAAAACAGCTGCTCGGAGGTGACAACGTACCTCCCGCCCAGGGAGAAGAGCTCATGGCGCGTGCCGTAGAGCCCCACGGCGTGCTGGGGCGAAAAGAGGAACACCAGGAGATTGTTGAGCGCCATGAATACGAGCGTAAAGCCGAGCATGAAGCGCACGTCCCGCAGGCGGATGCGCGAAAGCGCGAAGAGCGCGAAGCTGCCCAAGGGAAGGATCGCCAGCAGGCGCGTATCGTAGGTCATCATGGCCGCGAAGGACCAGATGAGCAGGCAGACCAGCTTCGTTGCCCCCGTGAGCCGGTGCACGGGCGAGGAGCGGTCGATGTAATTAAAAATATTCGTCATGGCCGAACCTCCTCCCGCTCGTGATCGATAAACCGCCTGACGAACCCGCGGCTGTCCTCGACGCCGCAGAGGAGGGCGAGCTCGTAGAGGCTGGTCTCTTTGAGGCTGGCCCGGGAGATGATCTCCCGATCAGTGAGGATGGCGGCGCACTCGTCGTCGGCGATGAGCCCGCCCTCGCTGAAGACCAGGGCGCGCTGGGCATATTCCAGCATCAGGTGCATATCGTGCGTGATCATCACGACCGTGTAGCCGCGCTTGTTCAGATCGCGCAGGAATTCCATGATCTCGGTGTAATGGCGGTAATCCTGGCCTGCGGTGGGCTCGTCCAGGATGATCAGGGAGGGCTCCAGCGCCAGAATGGAGGCGATGGTGACGCGCTTCTTCTGCCCAAAGCTCAGCGCTGAGACCGGCCAGGAGCGGAAGGGCCACAGACCGCAGACCTTCAGGGCATCTTCCACCTTTTCCCGGATCTCCTCCTCCGGCACGCCGCGCGTGCGCAGGCCGAGGGCGACCTCGTCGAAGATCATCACCTTGGAGATCATCTGGTTCGGGTTTTGCATCACGTAGCCGATGCGGTCCGCGCGCTCCTTGATGGAGAGGGAGCGCATATCCTCCCCCGCGAAGCGCAGACCGCCCTCCTGCTCCGTCTCAAAGCCGCACACCACCTTGGAGAAGGTAGATTTGCCCGCGCCGTTCGTTCCGACGATGGCGACCATCTCCCCCTTGCCGATGGAGGCGCTGATATCCCTCAGGGCCTCCCGGCCGTTGGGATAGGCGAAGCGGATGTGTTCCGCCTCCAGGAGAGGCTCCGCCGTTTCCGGCCGGGGAGCGGGCGGCGCCGCCCGGTACCAGGCGCGCACCTTTTCGCGGTCGGCCTCCTCCAGGCGCAGCGTATGGATGGAGCGCGGGGCCATCTCCGGCCGCACCTGCACGCCCGCGTATTTGAGAGCCGTGATGTAGAGCGGCTCGCGGATGCCGCTACGGACCAGGAGATCGCCGGAGAGGAGCTCGTCCGGGGACATATCCGCGAGGATTCGGCCCTTGCCCATGAGGACGACGCGGTCCACCTCCCGCCAAAGGACGTCCTCCAGGCGATGCTCGATGATGATGACCGCGGCGCCCGTGGTTTTCTGGATCTCGTCGATCAGCTCGATGGCAGCCTTGCCGGTGGCCGGGTCCAGGTTGGCGAGGGGCTCGTCAAAGAGGAGCACGTCCACGTCCTCCACGAGCACGCCCGCCAACGCCACGCGCTGCTTCTGTCCGCCGGACAGGTCGCTGGGGGCGTGCAGGAGATGGCTCTCGATGCCGACCAGTTTCGCCGCCTTGGCGACGCGCTCGTGCATTTCCGGTTCGCCCAGGCAGTCGTTCTCCAGGGCGAAGGCGATATCCTCCGCCACGGTCAGGCCGATGAACTGACCGTCGGAATCCTGCAGCACGGTGCCCACATGCCGCGAGACGCCAAAGAGCCCCATCTGGGCCGGGGCCTTCCCGGCGATCTCCACCTTGCCCGTCTGCGTCCCCTTGTAGGAGAAGGGGATCAGCCCGTTGATGCAGTGCGCCAGAGTGCTCTTGCCGCAGCCCGAGGGCCCGGCGATGAGGATCTTCTCGCCGCGGCGCACCGTCAGGTCGATATCATAGAGGGTCGGCTCGGATTGGGCGTTATACTGAAAGCCGAAATGCTCGAAGCGGATGATTGCGTCTTCCATCATGTTTGCTCCATCAAAAACAAGGGCGGCGCAAGGCCGCCCCGTTCGATTGATCCGTTTTACTTTTCTTCCTTCAGGCTGCCCTTCTTGGGCTTGGCGCTGGCGTAGGCGATGCACAGGAGCGTGCCCACGATCGCGGTTGTGACGATGTTCGAAGCGCCGCCCACCAGGCCCTGCAGGAAGACCTTGTTCGCCGGCTCGGCGTACATGACGATATCCAGCACCGGAGCGATCAGGGCCCAGGACACGGCGTGCGCGACCACCTGGAAGATGTTGAAGGTGACGATGTCCTTCTTGCCGAATTCGCCCTCGGCGATGCGCAGTTTCCTGCTCACCAGGCCGACCAGGCAGCCGAACACCGCGGAGGCGATGACCCAGCTCCACCAGATGCCCCAGCCGTAGCTGAAA
>CACZOT010000105.1 GCA_902782795.1 uncultured Eubacteriales bacterium
ATCCTGAAGCCTGGTGGAGCGCTCGATGACGATCAGCGCGCCGACCTTCCTCTTGGAAAGGCGCGAGCAAGCCGTCACCAGTTCGGCGATGTTCTGTTCCTCCGAGCGGTTGGACGTACTGAAGCGGGGCAGCCAGCCCGCCCACCAGCGGCGGCGGCCGATCTGCTCGAGGCCGCGGCGGATCTCCGGCTGGAAGAGGATGACGATGAGAAGCACTCCTGTGCTGATCAATTGCTGCAGGAGCCAGTTGAGGGTATTGAGCTGAAGGATATCGCTCAGCCATGTGACGACCAGAATGACCGCCACGCCGCGTATGACGCTGTTGGCGCGCGTCTGCTTGACGATGCGCAGCACCTGGTAGATGAGCACCGCGATGATGGCGATATCGATATAGGTGTGCCAATCGGGCTGATGGAGGAGGGTGTCGAACAGGCCCCTCAGCTGCGCCCAGAAATTCGTAAGAAGGTTCAAGCGCACACCTCCTGAAGAAATGCGGTCATATGAATAATGGACGCGGCGAACGGGGGAGAGGTTCCCTTTCGTCAGCGGCCCTCGCGCGCGAAATAATCCTCGCGCAGAATGGCGTAGAGATCCACGTCCACATAGCGTCCTTTATTGTAGAGCCTGCCGCGCAGCGTGCCTTCGCGGCGCATGCCGCACTTGCGCATCACCGCGCCGGAGGCGGGGTTGTCGATCTCGTGCTGGGCCTCAATGCGGTGGAGACGCGCCTCGCAAAAGCCGTAGCGGATCACCTCGCGCAGGGCCTCGCTCATGATGCCCCGGTTCCAAAAGGCGCGCGAGAGGGAATAGCCGACCTCGGAGGCGTTGTTGTCCCGTTGCCACCACATAAAGCCGATGGTGCCGATGACCCGGCCGGTCTCGTTCCAGACGATGCCCCAGCTGGCGGGCTCGCCCGCGCGGTATTTGCGCAGGGTGTAGCGGATGTAGGCGCGGGATTCGGAGACGGAGCGCTGGGCATCCCAAAGGACGTGGCGCGCCACCTCCGGATCCCGGCTGTATTCGAACAGATCTTCGGCGTCGCGCATGGTCATTTTGCGCAGGGTGAGCCGCTCGGTATGCAGTTGAGGCATCTCGCCCATGGGCGACGCCGAAAGAAAGTTCATTTGGGTTACAGCTCCACTTCTTTGCCTAGCTTGGCGGATTCGTAAATGCCCATGAGCATGCGCATGACCGTCACGGCGTCTTCCATGCCGGAGATGGGCTTCTTGCCGGTGCGCAGGCAATCGAGGAAATGGTCGATCTCGTTGTAGAAGGGATCCTGACGGCGGTTGAAGGAAGGCGTGTTATCGGTGAGATAGCCGCAATCCTCGCCGAAGATGGTCAGATCCTTCGCGTCGAGCTTCGCGCCGGCGAGCTTGCCGCAGATCTCGCTGTACTCGCGCGGCTGCGCGTTCAGCGCCCAGGAGCACTCGAAGAGCATGAGCGCGCCGTTCTCGAAGTGGATGACGCCGGCGGCGCTGTCTTCGGTGTCGAAGGCGGTGACGTCGCTGTCCAGAGCCAGCCAGCGGCTGACGCCCTTGGTCTTGAAATCGCCGATGGCATAGGAGATATTGGCGCTCAGGCGGGTGGGCTTCGGGCAGCCCATCATGTACCAAGTGCGGTCGATGGCGTGCACGCCGATATCGATGACGGGGCCGCCGCCAGACTTGGAGGTATCCGTGAACCAGCCGATGGGGGTGCCGCGGCGGCGCACATAGGAGGCGGTGGCATAGTACACGTCGCCGAACTTGCCGGCATCCAGCATCTCACGCACGAGAGAGACGTCCGGGCGATAGCGGTTCACAAGACCATTCATGAAGAGCGTGCCGCACTTGCCGATCTCCTCCTGCATCTGCAGGGCGTCGGCCATGTTGAGGGCCAGGGGCTTCTCGCACAGGACGGCCTTGCCGGCCTTGGCCGCGGCGATGGATACCGGCGCGTGGGAGCGGTTCCAGACGCAAACGTCCACTGCGTCGACGGCCTTCTCCTTCTCAAGGAGCTCTTCGACGGAGGCGTAGGCGTGGGGGATAGCGAACTTCTTAGCGGCGTCCTGCGCGCGCTCGAGGTTGAGATCCGCGATGGCGACGACTTCGACGTCGTCCCGCTTCATGTAAACGGGAAGGTGGGCGTTCTGGGCGATGTTGCCGGCGCCGACGATGGCGACTTTCACTTTGCTCATGGGTCTCCACTCCTTTTTGTTAATGTGTACCCCGCTGTATTTCCGTCCCCACATGCCGGGGAAAGAAGACTGTTTTTACGGGACGATCTCTCCCGTGCGCAGGCGCTCGTTGGCTTGCAGGACCGCGCAGACGGTCTTCCCGTCGATGATGCGCCCGGCGAGCACGTCCGCAAGGACCTCCGCGAAGGGGCGTCGCTCCGCGCGCAGGAACTCGCCTTCATCCAGATGGGTCGCGCCAGCGTGCAGCCCGCAGGCTGCGTACAGCCCGATGACCTCGTCAGTGAAGCCGACGCTGGAGGCGTAGTCGCCCAAATGGACCCACTTGTCCGCGACGAGGCCCGTCTCCTCCAGGAGCTCGCGCTTGGCTGCGTCCAGACGATCTTCGCCCTTGTGGTCGAGTTTCCCGGCGGGAACTTCCCAGAAGACGCGGTCCAGCGGCGCGCGGTACTGCCGCTCCATGGTCACCGTGCCGTCCGGCCACATGGGCAGGACCGCCGCCGCGCCGGGATGGCGCACGACCTCGCGCTTGGCGGGGGAGCCGTCAGGGAGCGTCACGTCCAGGACCTCCACATGGAGGATGCGCCCGTCGAATACGGGTTTCGCGGAAAGAATGGTCTCCGAAAGACCGTCGTTGTGCATGTCTGTGTCCTCCTAACGATAGACGCCGTGGGACGCCCAGTGGGGCAGTTCCGTGATATTGACGGTTTGCGTGGCGTTGGGAATGCCCAGTTCTTTCTCGAACAGACGCATGGCCTCCTCGCAGAATTCCTTCTTGGCTTCCTCGGGAGAGGCGTTGAGCAGATGGACGTCCATCACCAGGCAAGCGCTTTTGCCGCCCTTGCGGATGAAGCACCCGCTCTCGATCTGGATCATGGTGTTGTCGAAGTTCTTTCCCGGCAGGATGGACATGATCGCTGCGACCTTTGCGTACAGGTCTTCCTTTTCCGCAAGGGTGAGCTCCTTGGTGGTGGAGATGCGGACGTAGGGCATGCGAGCGGCCTCCTTTCGCCTGTTCGCGCGGGCGGGAGACGCCCGCCGCCATTCTTCTTCAATTATAGCGCAAAGACCGCGCTTTCGCAATGTACAATGCGACGAAAACCTCTTTACCGAAAGGCCGGATTTGGGTATACTTGTGTTGTATCACGATCGATCTGGGAGGCGGCAATGGAAAGAAGCGGAAAGCGCATCGCCTTTGTGCTGGGCGGCATGACGTTCGGAGGCGCGGAACGGGTCATCTCCATCCTGGCGAACCATTACGCCGCCATGGGCTGGCGCGTGGATATCATCACCATGCTCAAGCCGGAGTGCGATTTTGAGCTGGATCCCTCCATCCGTCATCTGCACCTGGGCGGAAGCGCGCGCGCCTCGCGCCTTTTGCGCGTACTCTGGATGCCTACTTGGCTCCTGCGCCTGAGGCGATACCTAAACAAGGAACGGCCGGACGCCCTCGTCTCCTTCGCGGCGCGCATCAACTGCATGTCGCTGGGCATGGCCCTCACCTTGCCTGCGAAGAAACGCCCCCGTCTGATCGTCTCCGAGCGCAACGACCCCATGAAGGATACGCGCACCGCCCTGGTGCGCCGCCTCACGGAGCAACTCTATCCGCGCGCGGACCGCATCGTCTTTCAGACCACCCACGCCATGAATTGTTTCTCCGAAAAGGTACGGAAAAAAGGCGTTATCGTGCCCAACCCTGTGGATGCCAAAGTCCCGCGGGCTGATGTACCCGCGAAGAAGATCGTCGCGGTGGGGAAGCTCATGCGCCAGAAAAACCACGCGCTTCTCCTGGATGCGTTCGCCCGCCTGAAGGAGGAATTCCCCGGCCATACGCTGCGCATCTATGGCGACGGCGTCCTCCGGGAAGAGCTGCAGGAGCGCATCCGCTCTCTGGGGCTGGAAGGCCGAGCCGTCCTCGAGGGCTGGCGTACAGACGTCGCCGAGCAGATCGCAGACGCGGAGCTGTTCGTGCTTCCCTCCAATTACGAAGGGCTTTCCAACGCCCTCATGGAGGCTCTGGCCATGGGCCTTCCCTGCGTCAGCACGAATTGCGCCGGCGCGGAGGACCTCATCGAGGACGGCGTGAATGGGCGCGTCGTGCCCGTCGGCGATCCGGACGCGCTCACCGCCGCCATGCGAGAGCTGCTCTCCGACCCCGCCTCCGCGCGGCGAATGGGGGAGATGGCGCGGCGCAAAAGCGCCTCATTCGCCGCCGGCCCCATCCTCGAGCGCTGGGACGGGATGGTCTCCGGGCGCGGTTGACGCGAAAATGCTGCGCTGTTATACTGATAATCGGCCTGATATAAGGAGGTGGAGCGGCATGCTCAAGGTCGCCCTGTTCATCAATAAGCTCTACGGCGGCGGGTCCGAGCACGCCGCGTGCAATCTTTCGCTCGCGCTGGAAAAAACGTGCGACGTGACTCTCATCCCCTTCGACGGCAAAAAGAGCGCCTATCCGCACACGGAGAAAACCATCGACCTGGCCATTCCCGCCGTCCGGCACGCCTGGCAGCGGCCGTTTCTCTTTTTGCGGCGCTGGGTGCCGATACGGCGCATCAAGCGGCGCGAGCGCTTCGATGTGACCATCGCGTTCCTGCCCGGGCCGACCATCGCCAACGAGCTCACGCGCACGAAGGGCGAAAAGATCGTCATGTCCGTGCGCAATTACACGTCTCTGCGTGAGGGCGGGCGTTTTTCCGCGTGGAAGACGCGCTTTATGGCTTCGCGAGCGGATTGCGTGGTGGCCGTGTCACGCCTCGCGGCGTTGGATCTGCAAAGGAATTTCGCCATCCCTGCGGAGAAGCTGCGCGTCATCTACAATATGGTGGACCCCTCCGCTCTGCCCTGGGAATACGATCCCGAAGCGCCCATGCTGCAGGGGAACGGGCCGCTGGTCGTCACCATGGGGCGACTCCACGGCCAGAAGGGGCATTGGCACCTTCTGCGCGCATTTGCGGAAGTTCTGAAGGCAGTGCCGGACGCGCGTCTCGCGCTCCTGGGCGACGGGGAATACATGGCGCGCCTTCAGGACCTGGCGGAAAAGCTCGGCATCGCGGGGCACGTGTTCTTTCCGGGGTTCGTCGTCGGGCCGCACGGCTATGTGCGCCGAGCGCGTTTGTTCGTGCTGACCTCGCTCTACGAGGGCATGCCCAACGCCATGCTGGAAGCGATGGCCTGCGGCGTGCCGGTGGTCTCGGCGGACTGCCCCAGCGGCCCGCGGGAGATCCTCGCGCCGGACACTTCCGTCACGGAGACGGCTCAGAAACTCGAGCGGGCGAAGTATGGCATCCTCACGCCGCCGCTGGATGAAGGGGAATTCGACGCCGCCTCGCCGCTTGTCCCGGCGGAGCGCGCTCTGTCCGAAGCCATGCGCCTCATGCTCACGGACGAGGCGTTGCGCGGGG
>CACZOT010000106.1 GCA_902782795.1 uncultured Eubacteriales bacterium
AGCTGAACAAGGCCGAGGCCCGCGCCCACATCCTGGAGGGCCTGCTGCACGCCCTGGATATCATCGACCAGGTCATCAACACCATCCGCTCCTCGCAGACGGCGCAGATCGCCCGGGATCGCCTGGTCGGCGAGCTGGGCTTCACCGAGAAGCAGGCCCAGGCCATCCTGGATATGCGCCTGCAGCGCCTCACCGGCCTGGAGCGCGAGAAGCTCCAGGAGGAGTTCGACGAGCTGCAGCGCCTCATCAGCTACTACAAGGCCGTGCTCTCCGATAACGGCATGGTGCTGGGCATCATCAAGACGGAGCTGGGCGAGATCCGCCAGAAGTACGCCGATCCGCGCCGCACTGAGCTGCGCTCCGTGGAATACGAAGTCGCCCTGGCCGACCTCATCCAGGAGGAGGACATGGTCGTCACGCTGACGCATTACGGCTATGTCAAGCGCCTGCCCCGCGCCACCTACCGCGCCCAGAAGCGCGGCGGCAAGGGCATCACCGGTGCCTCCACGCGCGAAGAGGACTTCGTAGAACAGCTCTACGTCATCTCCACGCACGATAAGATCATGTTCTTCACCAACTTCGGACGCGCCTTCGATCTCAACTGCTACGAGATCCCCGAGGCGGGCCGCACCGCGCGCGGCATGGCCATCGTAAACCTGCTGCGGCTGGATCCCGGCGAGCGCGTCACGGCCATGCTCCCGCTGGATATGGAGCGCCTGGACGGCCATTACATCGTCATGGCCACCAAGTACGGCGTCATCAAGCGCACAGACCTCAAGGAGTTCGCCAACATGCGCCGTTCGGGCCTGCGGGCCGTGAACCTGCGCGAGGGCGACGAGCTCATCGGCGTGGGTCAGACCGACGGCGACAGCGAGATCCTGCTGGGCACGCGCCTGGGCATGGCCATCCGCTTCCCGGAGGACGATCTGCGCAGCATGGGCCGCACAGCCACGGGCGTGCGCTCCATCAGCCTGCGCGGGGACGACAGCGTGGTGGATCTCTCCCTCATCAACGAAGAAGTCCTCGCCAGCGGCGCGCAGGTGCTCGCCATCACGGAGCTGGGCTACGGCAAGCGCACTCCGGTGGAGGAGTACCGCCTCCAGTCCCGCGGCGGCACCGGCATCCACGCCATGCGCCTTTCCGACAAGACCGGCCCGCTGGCCGGCCAGCGCCTCGTCCACGAGGATGAAGACCTGCTCATGATCACCGACGACGGCACCGTCATCCGCATGGCCGTGGCCGATATCTCCTCCCAGAGCCGCAACACCCAGGGCGTGCGCCTCATGCGCGTGGCCCAGTCCAGCCGCGTGGTCTGCCTCGCCCGCGCCGAGCAGGAGCCCGACGAGCCCGAAGAGGCGGAGGAGGCCCTCGATCCCGAGGGAAACCCCGCGGCCGACCCGGAACTCGCCCCGGCGGACGATCTCTCCATGGACGCCGAGCCTGAGACCGCCGAAACCAACGACGACGAAATCTGATCACCGCGCAAAGCGGAAAAGGAGTGCAATACAATGGCGACTCGCATCATCACCGATTCCACCGGCGATCTGCCCCTTTCCTACGCGCAGGAGCACGATCTGCTCATCCTGCCCTTCCCGGTCTCCATCGGCGGGCACGAATACCAAGTCGGCCCGGACCCCACCACCCCCAACAATATCGACGTGGCCGAGTTCTACCGCCGCATCGCCGAGGGTGAGCGCGGCTCCACCTCCCAGGTCTCCCTGGAGACGTATCTGGATGTGTTCAAGAGGGAACTGGATACCGGCGTGGACGTTCTCTACCTCGCCTTCGGCTCCGGCCTCTCCGGCACCGTGAACAGCGCCCGCCTCGCCGCGGAAGAGCTCGCGCCCAGCTACCCCGGCCAGAAGATCCGCGTTGTGGATACCCTCTCCGCCAGCGTCGGCGAGGGCATGGTCGTCACCGAGGCGGTCAAGAAGTTCGAAAGCGGCGTGACCGACGTGGACGAGCTCGCCGCCTATACCGAGAGCATCCGCCTCAAGGTGCACCACTGGTTCACCATCAACGATCTGCATTACCTCGCCAAGGGCGGCCGCCTCTCCGGCTCCGCCGCCTTCGCGGGCTCGCTGCTCAATATCAAGCCCATCCTTGATGTCAGCGTCGAGGGCAAGCTCGTGCCGCGCGAGAAGGTCCAGGGGCGCAAGAAGTCCATCAAGGCCCTCGCCGATAAGTTCTTCTCCCTGTGCACCGATATCCAGAACACCCCCGTCTACATCGGCCACTCCGGCTGCGCCGAAGACGCTCAGATCCTCGTCAGGCTCATCGAGGAGAGGTCCGGCCGCAAAGTCGATCTGTTCGAGATGATCACCCCCGTGATCACCTCCCATACCGGCATCGGCACCGTCGCGCTCTTCTTCATGACCGATACGCCGCGCAATCCGTAACGCCGCGGGGAGACGCGGCATGGATTCCATCTCTTGGGCCCTGGCAGACGGCGCTGCCCTCTGCACTCCCGCTCAAGGGCCAAGGTCCCTTAAGAATCCCGTCTTGGAGGATATCTATTCAGCGAAAGCCGTCGGTCCCTTCGATATGAAACAGGCTCCGATACCCTTGCAACAGGGTACCGGAGCCTGTGCTTATTTCCCCAAGCGAGGAGTCCAGGGGGAATCATTCCCCTTGGCGGGGCGCGGGGCGGATCCCCGCCGTTGCCCCTGCCGCAGCTCCACGCTACGCCGGAGCGCGGAAGCCCTTGCCGATGATCGAGGAGGTGTTCATGATGGTGATGAACGCGCCGGGATCCGTCTGGCGGAGGAACCGGTTGAGGCGCGCGGCCTGCGGACGGGTGAGCACGACGAGCAGCAAAGTGCGCTTTTCGTGGGAGAAAACGCCCGTGGCCTCGACCTCGGTGGCGCTGCGCCCGAGGGTGTTGACCACGAAATCGATGACCTCCTTCGGGCGCGAGGTGATGATGTTGAAATACTTGCAGGTGTTGAAGCTCTCGATGAGGCTGTCCACCAGGAAGGCCTTCATGATCAGGCCGAGGATGGAGTACAGCCCCGCCTCCATGCCGAAGACGAAGCAGGCGGCGATGGTGATGCCGATATCCACGATCATCAGGGCGCGGCCGATATCCATGCTCGTGTACTTCTTGAGGATCATGGCCGTGATGTCCGTGCCGCCGGTGGAGGCGTCGATGTTGAAGAGGATGGCCGAACCCACCGCGGGCAGGAGCACGGAGAAGATCAGCTCCAGGAAGGGCTGGGTCGTCAGAGGAGCCTCCAGGGGGCAGACGCGCTCCAGCACCCAGAGCACCGCGGAAAAGAGCATGGAGGAATACACCGTGCGCACGCCGAACGAGCCGTTGATCAGCCAGAAGCCCAGCAGCATCAGGACGATGTTGAAGATCCACACGAACGTGCCCGAGCTCACCGCCGGCACCAGCTCGCCCAGGATGATCGAAAGGCCGCTCACGCCGCCGGTCGAAAAATGATTTGGAAACTTGAAAAAATACACGCCGCCTGCTACCAGCAGCGTTCCCAGGTTCAGAAGGGCGAAATCCTTCCAGCGCTCGCGCGCGGTCTTGGGCGCGGTCTGGGCCATCGTTCCATCGCCTCGATTTGTCGTTTTTCAGGCAACCGCGAACAGGATACCGCCAAAATGCTGTCCCGTCAAGTCCAAACAGGAGAAAAGTGCAGGAAATCCTTCAATCCGGATAAGGAAGAACCGTGGTATAATGAAGATGAAGCGCCGCACCGCTCGGCGGTAACGGCGACGTTCAGACAAGAAAACGATGGAGGAAAAAGCCAATGACGCTCGAGACGGCAAGGCTGATCGTCCGCTCCTTCCGGGAGGAGGACGCCGACGCGCTCTACAGGATCAAAACCGATCCGCAGGTGCAGGAATACTGCCCGGATTTTCTGGACGTCGGCGCGACGCGCGCGGACATGCCGGGCTATATCCGTGCTTTTCAGAAGCTCGAGGCGGACGGCGACATCGATGGCTGGCGCTGCTATGCCATCGAAAGCAAGGAGAGCGGCGAAGTCGTCGGCGCGCTCACCTTCAGCAGGCAGATGCTGCTCCATGAATACGAGCTGGGCTGGATGATGATCGGTGCGCACACCCGGAAGGGCTACGCCTCCGAGGCGGCGGAGGCCTTCGCCGAGACGTTCTGCCGCTCGCACGGGGTCGACTACCTGATCGTGATCATGGACGTGGACAACCCCGCTTCCCGCAGGACGGCGGAGAAGAGCGGGTTCCGCCTCTTTGAGAAGAGGACCGTCTACGATTACCACTACGGCCGCTACTG
>CACZOT010000107.1 GCA_902782795.1 uncultured Eubacteriales bacterium
GGCCCGTCACCGTGGGGTTGGAAAGGCCCAGGGCCTCCTCGAGATCGCGCTGGCAGGCGGGGCGGCCCTCCTCCTCGCGCTCGTGGACGATGTGCAGGGCGCTTTGCTGCTGCATGGTCAGGCCGCAGGAGCGCAGGCGGGCGTTCACTTCGCGGCTGAGCAAAACCTCCAGCCGCTTGATCCGGTCTCCAAGGTGCATGGGCGGCGCCTCCTTCCGAAAAATATCGCTTGCTATATATCCCATTATAGAAGGATCCCCGGGAATTGTCAATGGAAGCGCGCGCGGGGCGGCGGTTTTGTTTGGGAAAGGAGCCCCGGCATCCTTTCGTCAGGATACCGGGGCTCCGATGTCACTATATCTCCCAGGGAGGGAATCGTTCAGGGCCATGGGCCAAAAGCGTGGCCTGCGCCCTTGTCAATCCTTCCGGGAAAGGACGTAGCTCACCGCGAAGCCCGCGACGAGGCAGACGAGGCTGACCAGCACGATGCCCACGCCCCATGTGGTGGCGCTCATATCGATTTTTGCGATCACGGCCACGGGCGACGCGGCCATGAGGCCGATCATGCACAGATAGGTGCCGTTGGGCCAGCGGTCGAGCAGGCGGCGGATGGCCTTGGCGACGAGGACGATGCCGATTACCGCGCCGATGAGGAAGGGCACGAACACGAGCAGGTTCTCGCCGATGGCCGCCCAGTTGAGCGTGCCGAAGCCCTTGGCCAGCTGGGTGAGGCGCTCGGTGATTTCGTTGTAATAGCCGAGGATCAGCATCAGGGCCGAGCCGCTGATGCCGGGGATGATCATCGTCGCGGCGGCCAGGAAGCCGAGGACGACGGTCAGGATGAAGTTCACGATCGAGGGCTGCAGGGAATTGGCCGCGCTCGTCGTGCGGCTGAGGATCAGCATCACCACGACCACCGCGACCGCCGCCACGAACGGCGCCCAGCTGACCGGCGTGAGCTTTTTCTTGTTCACGCGCCGCCAAAGCATGGGGATGCCGCCCAGGATCAGCCCGATGAAGACGCAGGACGTCGGGAAGGGATAGCTCTTCAGGAGCGCCTTGAAGATGAAGGCGAAGAGGAAAATGCCCGCGAGAACGCCGATCACGAACGGGATCAGCCGGGGCAGCGTGCTCTTCTTTTCCGCCTTTCTGCCGGAGATGAGGAGCATCAGATCCTCGTACACGCCCATGGACATGACCATGGAGCCCGCGCTCACGCCCGGGATCATGACCGCCATACCTGTTACGATACCCTTGATGATCAAAAGCAAAATGTTCATGTGTGGTATTATAATGCCGCTCGGCCGCGCGCGTCAAGGGCATGCGCCTCCGCCTGCGCGGAAAATTAGCGGCGGGAGCGCCGTCATAAAAAAGCAGTCCTCTCGCGAGAACCGCCAATGGCTCCATGGTTGCCTTGCCTGTAGGATCGGACCCACCTCGCCGGCTCGGCGACTTCTACCGCTCAGCCCCGGCGATCGCCCGCACGCACAGTTCCACGGCGCGCGCCTGCGTCTCCAGGTCCAGGCACGGCGCGCCCTCCTTCTGGCCGGGCAGGAAGGGCAGATGGATGAACCCCGCCCGCATGCCGGGGAAATCCTCCCGGGCGGCGTCCAGCGCCGTCCACAGAACGCAGTTGCACAGATACCGCCCCGCGTCCCAGGAATACCGCGCCGGGATGCCCGCTCCGCGTAGAGCCGCGAGGATCTCCTCAAAGGGATACGTCGCCGCGAGAGCGTCGGGCGCGCCTTCGCGGATCGGCGTCTCCAGGCGCACCTCGCCCGCGTTGTCGGGGGCTTTGCAGTCCTGGCAGTTGACGCCCAGGCGCTCCACGCTCACGGCGTCGCGCCCGCCCGCCTGCCCCACCAGGAGCACGCAATCCGGCCGGAATTCCCGGATCGCCCCCAGGAGTTCCTTCGGCCCCGCTTCCCATTCGACCGGCAGGCGGCGCAGCAGGAGCTGCGCGCCAAGTTTCTTCCCCTCGAGGGTCTTGATCGCCTCCCAGGAAGGATTGATCTTTTGCCCGCCGAAGGGCATGAACCCCGTCACCAAGATGCGCATGCGGCGACCTCCTCTTGTGAGCTTTTCCGTGCCGGGCCGCGGACGAACGGCCTCCCGCCGCAGGCGGGAGGCGCGCTGGACGACTCCCCGCCCCCCGCGGGCGGGGATGGCGTCCAGCGCCATAGAGCCGTCCCCCGGGGAAGCGGCTCAGCGGTTCAGATACTCGAAAAACTCGATGCGCTCGTGGTCCGGGCCCTCGAAGAAGACGTTCTTCACGCCGCCGAGCAGGTTCTCCATGGTGGAGACGTCGTCGGGGATGAAGACGCCCTTTTCGCGCAGGTCGGCGACGAGCTCCTCGATCCCGGTGACTTCCACGGCGATATGGTCGATGGGCCCGGCGGTGCGCTCCTCGTAATTCTTCCGCTCGATGAGCTCCATCAGGCAGGTGCCCTTGTTGCAGAAGACCAGGTACGCGCCCGGGCGCGCCTCGTCGGTCACTTCGAACCCCAGCTGATCGCGATAAAACCGCAGGGAAGCCTCCATATCCTTCACATAAATGCCGATGTGCGCAAGACCCTTGATCATCGCATTCGCGCTCCTTTTCTGTCCGCAATCGGTCTCCCGCGGGAGACGCAGGCATTATACCACTATTCCCGCCCTTTTGTCCACGGGAACCGCCCGCCGCATTCGCCCCCGAGATTTAACGCAAACGGAACTGTTTTTAGCGCGCGCGAAAGGTATACTGTTCATCAAGCTGGCATCCCCCAAAGGGAGCCGGACGACCCCGGTTGGCACCCCAATTTTTCGACGGATATCCCGCAAGGGAACCCGAACGGAGGCATGCACCATGAAAAAGACATCCACCCGCAACTTCGTCGTCCTCGCGCTGCTCGTCGCCATCCTGCTCATCCTCGCCCATCTGAACATCCCCATGCCCGCCGGCCTCTCGATCACCTTCAATATGATCCCCCTGGCCATCGCCGCCATCGTGGTGGGTCCGGGCGGCGGCGCGTTCATCGGCCTGGCGTTCGGCCTGATCAGCTTCCTGCAGTGCTTCGGCATCTTCGGCGCCAGCGCCCAGGGCATGGCCCTGATCGAGCTGGGCGTGAGCCCGGTCCTCCTCTTCTTGCAGAGGGTCGGCCCGCGCGTCCTGGACGGCTTCCTGCTGGGCTTCCTCTACCGCTTCTTCGCGAAGAAGACCAACGTCTACGCGGGCTGCTCCATCACGGGCTTCCTGGCGGCGTTTCTGAACACGGCCTTCTTCATGTCCACTCTGGCCATCCTCTTCGGCCGCACGGAGGTCATCCAAAGCAGCATGGCCGGGCGCGGCTTCTTCGCCTGGGTGATCGGCTCGGTCGGCGTCAACGGCGTCGTGGAGATGATCGTCTCCACCATCCTCACCGGCGCGATCGGCTCCGCCCTGTACAAGGCGGGCTTCTTCCGCGAGGCCCAATAACCGGAAAGGGAGGGCGCACGCATGCTCCTCACCATGGATATCGGCAACACGAACATCAAGACCGCCCTCTTCGACGGCCCGGAAATGGTCAATTACTGGCGCATCTCCACCAGCCGTGAGACCACCTCGGATGAATACGGCATCCTGCTGATGAACCTCTTCCGCAACGAGGGCCGCCGCCCCGAGGACGTGGAGGGCGTCATGATCTCCTCCGTCGTGCCGCAGGTGAACTTCACCGTGGAGCACATGTGCCGCAATTACTTCAAGCGCAATCCGCTCTTCGTCGGCCCGGGCGTGAAGACGGGCATCAACATCCGCTACGACAACCCGCGTGAGCTGGGCAGCGACCGCATCGCCAACGCCGTGGCGGCCTACACCCTCTACGGCGGGCCCTGCATCACCATCGATTTCGGCACCGCCACCACCTTCGGCGCCATTTCCGCCAAGGGCGAGTTCCTCGGCGGCGCCATCTGCCCCGGGCTCAAGCTCAGCTCCGAAGCGCTCGTCGAGCGCACCAGCAAGCTGCCCCGCTTCGAGCTCGTGCGGCCGGAGAGCGTCATCGGGCGAAACACCATCGCCAATATGCAAAGCGGCATCGTCTTCGGGTACGTCGGCCAGGTCTCCTACCTGGTCAAGCGCATCCGCGAGGAGCTCGGCGCGCCGGACGCCCGCGTCGTCGCCACCGGCGGCATGGCCGTGCTCATCGCCAGCGAGACCGACGTCATCAACACCCTGGACGGCTTGCTCACCCTCAAGGGCCTGCGCATCATCTACGAAAAGAACGCCCCTCTGGGCGCTTGAGACATTTCGATCCAGGTAAAGGAGGAGATTTCCCATGCTCGTCAAGAAATCGCAGCAGCCCCTCGAGATCCGCCCCCAGATGCGCGGCGGCAACGGCGAAGCCCACCTGAAGCAGCTGCTCCCCCAGCTGCCCATGGAGGTGCGCTTCTTCAACGCCATCACCCTCGCGCCCGGTTCGTCCATCGGCGTGCACAAGCACGTGGGCGAATCCGAGCTGTTCTACTTCGTCTCCGGCACCGGCCGCTTCTGCGACGACGGCGATTGGTCCGAAGTGCACCCGGGCGACGCGACCATCACCTTCGCCGGCCACAGCCACGGCCTGGAAAACAACGGCAGCGAGGATCTCGTGCTCGTCTCCGCGATCATCATCGATTGCACCACTCCCCAGGAATAACGCTCGTTCGCTCGGACGAGCTCCAGCGCTGGGCGTGGCCTTCCATTTCAGGAGGGCCGCGCCCAGCGTTTTTTTCCGGGCCGAGATGCAGACCGGGGAAACGGCGGCCGCGACCGGTCCGCCCCTTGACAGATACCCCAGGCGGGTATATAATGCAAATACCCACCCGGGGTATCAGGAGGGATCGCCATGCCGGAAACCGCGAACAATATCCCCGAAAAGAAGACCCATCGCACGGAGGAGCAGAAAAAGAAGCTGCTCAACCGCCTGAGCCGCATCGAGGGCCAGGTGCGCGGCGTTAGCAGAATGATCGAAAACGACGCCTACTGCAACGACGTCCTCGTCCAGTCCGCGGCGATCGCGGCGGCGGTGGACGCCTTCAACCGGGAGCTGCTGCGCGCGCACGTGCGCTCCTGCGTGGTGCGGGATATCCGCGCGGGCAACGACGAGGTGGCGGACGAGCTCATCGCCACGCTGGAAAGACTGATGAGGTGACCATCATGAAGCAATACAACGTAACGGGCATGAGCTGCGCGGCCTGCAGCGCACGGGTGGAAAAAGCGGTTTCCCAGGTGCCGGGCGTGACGTCCTGCTCGGTGAGCCTGCTCACCAACTCCATGGGCGTGGAAGGCAGCGCTTCGGCGCAGGCCGTGGTCGCGGCGGTGGAAAAAGCGGGCTACGGCGCTTCCCCCAAGGGCGAGGCCGCGCCCGTCTCCGCCCAGGAGGACGCCCTCCAGGACCGTGAAACGCCCGTCCTGCGGCGGCGGCTCGTCGCCTCCGTGTGCCTGCTCCTCCCACTGATGTACTTCTCCATGGGCCACATGATGTGGGGCTGGCCGCTCCCCCGCTGGTTCGAGGGCAACCACGTCGCCATAGGCCTGGTGCAGATGCTCTTCGCGGCGGTGATCATGCTCATCAACAAGAAGTTCTTTACCAGCGGCTTCAGGGCCCTCGCGCACCGCGCGCCGAACATGGATACCCTCGTGGCCCTGGGCTCCTCCGTCTCCTTCGCCTGGAGCGTGTACGTGCTCTTCGCCATGACCCGCGCTGCCACGGACGGCGACGGCGCCCGCGTCATGTCCCTGATGATGGATTTCTATTTTGAGTCCGCGGCCATCATCGTCACGCTGATCACGGTCGGCAAGATGCTCGAGGCGCGCTCCAAGGGGAAGACCACCGACGCCCTCAAGGGCCTGATGAAGCTCGCCCCCAAGACGGCGGTGCTCCTGCGCGACGGCGCGGAGGTCACCGTGCCCATCGAAGAGGTGCGGCGCGGGGACGTCTTCCTCGTGCGGCCGGGCGAATCGATCCCCGTGGACGGTGTGGTCCTAGAGGGCGAGAGCGCCGTGAACGAAGCCGCGCTCACGGGCGAATCCATCCCCGTGGACAAGGCGGCGGGAGACCGCGTCTCCGCGGCCACGGTGAACCAATCCGGCTTCCTGCGCTGCGAGGCCACCCGCGTGGGCGAGGACACCACCCTTTCCCAGATCATCCGCATGGTCAGCGACGCCGCCGCCACCAAGGCCCCCATCGCCAAGATCGCGGACAAGGTCTCCGGCGTGTTCGTGCCGGCGGTGATCTCCATCGCGATCGTCACGACGGTCGTCTGGCTCCTGGTGGGGCGTCCCGTGGGCTACGCGCTGGCGCGGGGCATCTCCGTGCTCGTCATCAGCTGCCCCTGCGCGCTCGGGCTGGCCACGCCCGTGGCCATCATGGTCGGCAACGGCGTAGGCGCGAGGAGCGGCATCCTCTTCAAGACCGCCGTCTCCCTGGAGGAAACGGGCCGCGTGGACATCGCCCTTTTGGACAAGACCGGCACCATCACTCTGGGCGAGCCCCGTGTGACGGACATCCTGCCCGCCGAGGGCTACACCGAGGAGAGCCTCCTGCGCCTGGCTGCGAGCGCCGAGGCGCGCAGCGAGCATCCCCTCGCGCGGGCCGTACTGCGGGAGGCCGGGGAACGCGGCGTCGCCGCGGAGGATGTCTCCGCCTTCCAGGCCCTGCCCGGCAGCGGCGTGCGCGCCGAGCTGGCCGGACGGGCCGTGCTCGCGGGCAGCCTCGCCTTCATCAGCGGCCAGACCGCCGTGCCCGCCGCCCTCTCCGCCCAGGCGGAGCGGCTGGCCGGGCAGGGCAAGACGCCCCTGCTCTTCACGGAGGACGGCCGCCTGGCGGGCATCGTGGCCGTGGCGGACGTCATCAAGGAAGACAGCCCCCGCGCCATCCGCGAACTGCGGGATCTGGGCGTGCGGGTCGTGATGCTCACGGGCGACAACCAGCGCACCGCCGAGGCCATCGGCGCGCAGGCGGGCGTGGACCAGGTCATCGCCGGGGTGCTGCCGGACGGCAAGGAAGCCGTGGTGCGTCGCTTCCAGGAGCTGGGCAAGGTGGCTATGGTCGGCGACGGCATCAACGACGCCCCCGCCCTCACCCGCGCGGATATCGGCGTCGCCATCGGCGCTGGCGCGGATATCGCGGTGGAC
>CACZOT010000108.1 GCA_902782795.1 uncultured Eubacteriales bacterium
CACCCGGAATCGGAGGGGTCGGCGATCTCGCCCACGCATTCGATGCCGGGGATGACCGGCTTGCGGATGTACGGCGCTTCGATCTCTGACAGGCGCAGCACCTGTTCGGAATGGTTCATGCCGAAAGCCCGCACCCTCACCAGCGTCCAGCCCGGCTGGACCCGCGGGACGGGAACCTCCGTGAGCGTTACCTGTTCGGCGGGGGTGACGCCGCTCAACACGACCGCTTTCATCCGCATACCCTCCTGATCGCTCCCACAGGACAGTGTTCCGCGCAGTTGCCGCACTGCAGGCAATGGTTCCGGTCGATCGCGTACGGCGCGCCTTCGCCGATCGCGTTCTGCGGGCAGACCGCCAGACATGCGCCGCAGCCGACGCAGGCGTCCGTGACGGCATACCCTTTCGGCTTGACGCGGGCGATGCCTACAGCGAAGTATTCCCGCGTGATGGGCCGGGTCGAGAGGCAGAAATACTCGATGGCGTACTCCCGCAGGACAAATATGGTATCGATGTTCTTCGTCTCGCCGGGATACACGTTTTCCAGATAGGGCTGCTCCTCGTACAGCACGTTTCGCCACTTGAGCTGCTCGTCCTCCGGCACTTCCTCTGCCCGCCCGGAAACGCGGATCGTCTCCTTATAGCGCGTATAGCCAAGAATCTGCACGCGCCCGTCGCGCCTGAGCTGGCTGGCGAAGTATTTGCCCCGCGCGGTGAGGAAGTAGATATCGGTGCCCTCGTAATGGATCGCGCTGATATTGCGCACCTGCGGCGCGCCGTCCTCGTCCACCGTGGCGAAATCCAGCACGCCCACGTAGCCCAGCTTTTTGATGCAGGTCAATGCGTCCATATTACAGTTTTTCTCCCGTGATGTCGTTGCATTCCTTCCAGCACTGCGGATCGGCGTCGTAGAAATCCCCCCGCGCGCCGGAGGCCACCGCCGGGCAGCCCCGGCACCAGGACAGCAGCTCGCACTTCGCGCACTTCTTGAACCGGTCGAATTGCCTGTACCGTTCCATCTCCGCCACCCACAGATCGGCAAGCCTGTCCTCGAACACGCTGCCGACCTTGCTGTTTTGCACGCGGCGGCAGGCGAACACGTCGCCATTTGGCAGGATGGTCATGTGGCAGTTGCCGCAGTTGCAGCCGCCGTAGATCATGCCGGGCTTGGCGTTTTCCGGCAGCCTGAATTCGCCCGTCTCATACTGGTACAGCGTCCACAGGTGATCCTTCCGGTTGAAGTAGGTATCGTATCCCGCCGCCTCGTACGCCTTGAACTTGGCGTCGCATTCCTCCAGCAGATGGCGGTATTCCCGGGGCGTCATCCCCGTGTCCTTCTCCTCGCTGGTCGGGCAGTAGCGGGCGAAGGCGTACACGTTCACGCCCGCCCTCACCACCTCGTCGATGATGCCGGGCACCTCGTGGATGTTCGCGCCAGAGACTGTGGTCATGACCACCGAGCGGATGCCCGCGCCATTGATCGTGGCGATCTTCTCCAGCGTGGTCCTGTAGGAGCCGGGCTTGCGGAACCAATCGTGCGTGCGTTCCAGCCCGTCGATGGACAGCTGGTATTTTTCGCACCCCAGCAGCTTCATGCGCCGGCATACCTCGTCTGTCAGGTGAAAGGGGTTTCCCATGATGGTGAAGGGGATCTTCTTGATGGCCAGCAGCTCTAAAAGCGGCCAGAAATGCGGGTGCAGGATCGGGTCGCCGCCGGTGATATAGAAATAGGGCCGCCGGTCATACATTTCGCAGAAATCCTCGCAGTTGTCAACCACCGCCTGCATCTGTTCCCACGACATGGAATCGGGCCGCTTGCAGGTATCCTCCGCGAAGATATAGCAATGCTTGCAGCGCTGGTCGCAGTCATCCGTGATATGCCACTGAAAGGCGAAAAACTGTTTCATGACCGGTCTCCCTCAATTCGTTCCAGGGTTTGCCCCGGCAGGAACGGCCAGCCGGGGCGGCGATCGGGTTTACTTGTCGGCGGCGCCGCAGGCGGCGGGGGCCTCAGCGGGTTTGTCGGCGGCGCCGCAAGCGGCGGGGGCTTCAGCGGGCTTGTCGGCGGCGCCGCAGGCAGCGCCGCAAGCGGCCTTCTTCTCCTCGGCAGGCTTGTCGGCCGCGCCGCAGGCCGAAGAGACGGTTCCATCGTTCCAGGAAGCAATGTTGGAAAGCGCCATGTGTTTGTCCTCCTTTTGAAAATCGGGTCACGCCCGTGGTTGCATTGTATGAGATGGATTCCGCCTCCACAAGTACGCACTTTTTTATTAGGGAGTCACCTTTTTATAACCGTCCTGTTCGTTGCGGGCGCTAGCCGTGCTGGCCGGCGGTAGATACCGCAATGGGGCATGGTTACAAAAAGGTGCGTGCTTGATACGGAGTGCTGCATCAATATATAATGCTGGTATATCGAAAGGAGGCGCGCCCATGAAGACGAGAGACGAGCTGCCGGATTGCCCGGTCGCGACCACCGTGCAGGTGATTGGCAGCAAGTGGAAACTGCTGATCGTGCGCAATCTGCTGGAGCGGCCCTGGCGCTTCAACGAGCTGCGAAAGAACCTGGAAGGGATCAGCCAGAAGGTGCTCACAGACAGCCTGCGCTCCATGGAAGCCGACGGCATCATCACCCGCACAGTGTATCCGGAGGTGCCGCCCCGCGTAGAATACGCCCTGTCTCCCCTGGGCGAGACCATGCGGCCCATTCTGGACGCCATGCAGGCCTGGGGCAGCGCCTTCAAGGCCGGCAAATTCGCGGAAGAAGAACGGTAAACGATTTCGGCGGGAACGCGGCGGGCAGCGGAGGCCTGCCGTCCGCCCGGCAGGCCGCGGCCACATGTCGCAGCGGGAATTGACCGCGGGGGAAATGGTATGCCCGTGTTTGCGATTCTGACCCGCCGTCCGGCTGAAAGCGTTTCATTCATGCGCCGGCGGATGTCCGCTCTTTTCCCTCGGACATGGAGAGGGCCGGATCGCTCCCAAACGCTGCGTCGGCGACGCGCCGCAGAACGCGATCGTGGACGCGCAGTACCGCCAGGCGGGATATCACAATGAACCGAGCGGCTGAATCTGCGGCCGCCCGATACCTCCAGGGATCGCTTTCGCCTTGAAAAAGCACGCGATCCGGGCTATAATAGTAAGAGGAGCCTAACCAAGTTTTCGCCCATCATACAGGGCCCCGGATTCTTCTGATGGATGGCAGTGGATGGGCTTTCTTTACGGGAGCGTGTTAGAATCCTCTAACATGCTTTCCTGCGGAATATCGCTCATCCGTGAGTCGCTGGATCATGACGGCCTTTCTGATGAAGCCGCAGTGCTTTGCGCGCTGTTTCATCCGGGAATCTGGCTGCCGGTATCAATCCGGCAGTCTGTAGGAATCAGAAGAGGAATGGGAAGAGGAAAAAGCCGATGCCCAAAGAACGGTAAGGGCCGGGAGGAACAGCCATGAGTTTTACTTCCAGAATGCTGATTGGATTCCTGCGGCTTTCCGGCATGAAAGGAAAACTGGCGAAGGGATCACAAAAGACGTTTGAGGAAGCCGTTTCCTATAACAGGAAACATCCGTTTATCATGCCGGGCGACCGCAAGGCGATCTATGAGCGGATCGATATACAAACCAGCTTCGGGAGCTTTCCCTGCGTCAGGATCACACAGCCGGACAGCCGCAAAGACCATGCCGTGCTGTTTACCTGGGGCGGCGGCGGATTGCTGAACACGTGGAAGTCTCAGCTTGGAATAGCGGTCAAGCTGGGTCGGGACGCAAACGTCCCCGTGTATTATCCGATCTATCCGCTGGCGACGGACCATTCTCTGCTGGACACCATGGAAATGATCGCGGAGACGTATGGGAAGCTCCTGGAAGACTGCGAAGCGGACAACATTTCCGTCATAGGGGTGTCTTCCGGCGGGTCGCAGGCGCTGGATCTCATTACATACATCAATGAGTACCGGCGGAATCTGGAGAAGCCGGGAAAAGTGATCTGTGTTTCGCCGGGCTGTGTGCCGATCACGGAAGAAGAAAGAAACCGGATGGAAACGCTGGAAGAGGGGGATGCCATGGTCTCGGCTTCCTTCGTCTACTCGTTTGAATCCATCAGCGAACACTGGGGACCATATCCGGATTGGGTTCAGCATCCTACGGCAGGAAAGTATTCCGGGCTAAAACAGATCCGGTTCTATTACGCCTCCAATGAAACGCTGGCGTTCGCCGTCCCTTCTTTCCGAAAAATCATGGAGGAACAAAACGTAAAGGCGTCCTTCTATCTGCAGGATCATATGTTCCACGCGTTTCCCGTGTATCCGGTCTGCCGGGAATCCAGGGACGCCTACCGTGATATTCTGACTTACCTGGGGAACGATTCATGAGAATGAAGCTGCCGAAGGGAACGGGGCTTGCGATCCGGCAAGCCCTGAGGAAAACATGCTCCCCCGCTGAAGCGAAGCGTATCCTGGCGCGGACGCAGACCCTGTACAACTCTTTTATTCAGGAGGCGCCCGCTCCGGGCGGGATGAATCTTCTCCGCTCGCAGTATTACGGCGGCCTGTCGGTATTCGCCTTTTATGAGGCGACGGACAGGAAAGCCGATGCGGATGTCCTGCAGGAAATTCTTTGGCGCATGCTGCTCGGCGGCGGAGATATCCGCAAACGGAAGCCCATCTGGATTCCCTTCAGCGGGACCTGGCTGCAAAAACTTGCCTATGCGGTCCTGCAACGATACGCCTCGTTCGCAAACAAACGGGCGGACAGCGGACGCTGGAGAAACACCTGGAAATTCGCGGTCAACCCGGAGAACCGCGAAAACGGAATCAGTATGCCGCTGATGAACTGCCCGGTTGCGGCCTTCGCGAAAAAGCACGGCTACGAACACCTGATGCCCCTGTTCTGCGGTTCGGATTTCCAAGTGGCGGAGCGATATGGGATGCGTCTGATCCGGGAGCATACGGAAGCGGAGGGATTTCCCGACTGTGATTTCTGGTACCTGATGGAGAACGACGCGGAGCGATGATCCGACGGAAGCCCGCGGGCCGGCTGCGACGGGGGCGATCAATCATCATAGCGCTTGAGATTGCAAAAACTCCAACGCTTTTTCGGCGAATGCTTGCGGGTGCATTAACACGAATTCTCCGTGCATCATGTGGGGGATCTGCACGATTTCGATCTGCGGCAGGTATCGCTTTGCCCATTTGAGATCCCGGAAGCGGGAGTTCCACTCGTCCGTACCCACCCAGAATTGGAGCTCCGTGGCAAGCTGCGGCGCTGTCCCCGGGACTTCGTAATTGTTCGCCGACCAGAAGATGTTCCAGATCGTTTTGTTGCTGTACCCCTTCAGGTATTGCCGGATCTGTTCGTATTCCTGCCCGGCGTTCTGCGGATCGCGAGCAAAGCGGTCCGGCGGGAAGGCCGCCTCCATGAGCTTTACGGAGGAACGCGCCAGCTTCAGCATCAGAAAATCCCGCACACAGATCAGCCTGCAGATCCATTTCGGATACTGATAGGGCGCCGTCCCGGCGTCGATGATGGCCCTGTCCACCGGGATATTCTGCGTTGTCAGGAAGCGCGCCACCATCCCGCCGCCAAAGCTCAGGCCATACATGGCGTCCAGATGGCCGATCCCGTGCTCTCTCAGCCAGCGGGCCGTATCGTCCACCGTCTTCTCCACGGAGAGAAAGTCGGTATGCTCCTCCGGATCGTGGCCGTCCGGAGTCACCAGGATCACATGAAATGCCCTGGCCAATCCCTCCGCCGCCGGGCGGAATTCCTCCCACGGCTCGCAGCTGCCCTGGAAGAACACCAGGAACTTGCTGTGCTCTGCGCCGTATTCCCGAATGACCATGTCAGTCCTCCTTGTATTTCAGCAGGAAATCACAGCAGTCACCGCCCCGGCCGATGGTCTTGGTGCGGCCCCAGATCAGCTTCGGGTGCAGATGGCCGTATCCCGCATCGTCTCCGTCGCAGAAGGCCCGGGTGATCTCCGGGCAGCCGTATCTCGCACAGGTTTCATAATAGGGACATTTCACAATGTTGAATCGCGCTTCGTTGCCGCGGCGCTCCGGGAACTCGTAACCGAAGCCGGCGTCCGGGCCGAAGCTCTGTAAGGAGATCTTCATAAATAGCCCGGGGATCCTCTTTGCCAGCCCGAGTAGGCGGATCGCCCGCTGCAGATGGGGCACCATCCTGGCGGAAAAGCGCTGGAAGTATTCCCGGATATACCAGACCGCCCGCTCCTGCCCGATGCCGTCAGCTCGAAGCGCCTCATAAACGGCGATCCCCGGATAGATCCGTTTGTAGGTGTGCGCCCGGAGAGCCTTGGAATCCGAGGCGTTTTCCCGGCAGAGTTCCTCGTACCGTTCCTGTGCCTTTGCCGCGATGCGATCAGCCCGCTCCCGGCCAATCTCGCCCGCCGCGATCATACAGGTGGCTTTGATCAGTCTGTACATGCCCCGCCCTTCTTATCTTCTCGCCAGCACCGTGATCCAGGGCTTCGTCGGGTGATGATCGCTTGTGACTTCCGAGAAGCCCGCGGCTTTCAGCGCCGTCTCCAGTTCCTCCGCTGTATGGTTCTTCATGCCGTCAATGATCTTTTCATATTTCAAACTTGTGGGGTCGGTGCCGTCTGATTCATTGCAGATCAGGATAATCCCGCCAGGCTTCAGGATCTTCGCCACCTGCGCGAAGCAGTTCTCGAGCCCCGGCCAGAAGTACACTGTTTCAAAGGCTGTGGCAAGATCAAAGGCTCCGGCCGGAAACCGGAGATCCGACACATCCCCTTGCTGAACCGTGCAGCGCCCGGCGGCGATCATCGATTTGTTGTAGCTTTCCGCTTTCTCCACGGACAGCGGGGAATAGTCCAGCGCCGTGATATGCGCCTGCGGATATTTCTTCAGCAGCTCACCGGCATTCCGTCCGCCACCGCAGCCCAGGTCCACCGCCTTTTCTGGCCTGATGACAGGGAGATGCCTGAAGCCCCAATCCGCCAGTTTCGCGTGGCCGGGGTTCATACTGCTGAGAATCATTTTCCCGAGAAAGCCCTCCGGCTTTCGCGTCTGACTAACGAAGTTTTTGAACAGTCCCATGTCTCGGCCTCCTTTCAATTCTCGTGCTGCGTTCCCAGCCGCCCAGGCTTCGGTCTCATGCCGGATGAGGCGGAAATCGCCCCCTCCCGCTGCCGGAGGGATCGGAACACGTCTACATCGATCCGATATGCTCCGCCATGCGGGCGCAGACGTCTTCCCAATCGCGCCGGAAGGGACGGAAAATGGTTTTGACAGCGGCCGACGGCCACGAACCGCCAGGGTTTATTTGGCTTCATTCTCTGCGTCCGTTCCTTCTTTCCATTTCATTATAGTTAGAATACTCTAACACGTCAAGCGGAAATCGCTATGCTGCAAAGGCGAAGAAGCCATTTACAGAGAGAACGATGTAAGCCGGAGAGATCAGCCTCGATCCACGTGAAGCCGCCCTTTTTTACCAAGACGCCCAATTTCCCGGCGCTCTTCTCTGGTCGCGCCCGTTTGCGAAATGGCAGAAAAAGCAACCTTGGCGTATATCCTGCCGGGCCATGAGAAATCGCCTTGACATCTGCCCGGCGGCCTGTTACAACAAACAAAAATGTCGGCGCAAACCGGCAAACGGTTCACAAGAGCCCGCATTCAGCCGCGGCGGCAAGCCGCTTAAAAAAGAAGTGTACCACGAAGGTGCGCAGTCTCCTGCAGGAGACGTGCGGCCTTTTCTTTTTTGGCGCGAGCCGGCGCGTACAAAGACAATCTGCAACGAGGAAAACAAAATGGCATGTTTCCTGGTACCCACCGCGGAAGCGATCGTCACGACCCTCGTGGCGAAATCGATCAAGAAGAATGAAAAGAAGGCCACCGGGGTCAGCGTGGATCTGGGCGGCGGCAAACCGGAAAAGGCGACCCGGCTCTCCTTCGTCAAGAAGCTCTAGTGGCTCAACGGGATGCTCTGGGGCGGCGCGGCGCTGCTGGCCTTCGAGCATGTCTGGCACGGCGAAGTCGTGCCGTGGTTCCCGTTCCTGACCGCCATGGGAGATCCCGGCGACGCGGCGGAGATGTTCCACGAGATGGCCACCAGCGGCGTCGGAATGGCAGTTCTGGTAACGCTGGTTTGGATCGTTATGGTGCTGGTTTCCAACGCGATGGAGGCGCAGGCGCTCGCCGCGTCGGCAAAGGAGGGCGCAAGATGACCCTGTTGACGACGGTATTCGCGGCGATCATCGCCACGGTAGTCTGGTATAAGAGCGCGCAGGCGCGTGAGATGAAATCCGGCGTGCTGTGCTGGCTGTATTGGGGCGCTTCCCTCATGTGGCTGGTGGACGCCATCGCCGAGTATCTGGAGATCCACGAAGAATACTTCACGCCCGCGCCTTTGGACATGCTCAACGATTTCTATCTGGGGTTGTCCGTGGTCGCGCTGGGCCTGATCATCTGGCTGATCGTGCTCCTGGTGAAGGATCCCAAGGGTGTGGTCCGCGCCAAGCTGTTCGCAAAGAAAGCGTGATGGAGGGCGGCCGGAAGGCCGCCTTTCCCATATGCACGAGAAAGGAAGAAACGCATGAAGACCCTCTATCTGGACTGCGGCATGGGCGCCGCGGGCGATATGCTCACCGCCGCTTTGTTCGAATTGCTGCCCGACCCGGAGGCCTTTGTCGCCGAACTCAACGCTCTGGGGATCCTTGGTGTGGAGTACGTGCGGGAAAAGGCCGTCAAGTGCGGCATCACCGGGACGCATATCTCTGTGCGTGTGAACGGCGAGGAGGAAGGCGAGCACCACCACCATCACGACCACGACCATGCACACGACCATGAGCACGACCACGACCATGACCACGATCACGAGCACGATCACGACCACGACCACGAGCACGCACATGAACGCGACCATGATCATGGCCATGAGCACAGCCACCACCACAGCGGCCTGCACGATATCGAGCATATCGTCCGGGATCATCTGGCGGTGCCGGACGATGTGAAAGAGGACATCCTGTCGGTGTACCGCCTGATCGCGGAGGCGGAGAGCGCCGCCCACGACCAGCCCGTCGAGCAGATCCATTTCCACGAGGTGGGGACGATGGACGCCGTCGCCGACGTGACCGCGGTCTGCCTGCTGATGCGCCGGCTCTCCCCGGACCAGGTGGTCGCCTCGCCCGTCCATGTGGGCAGCGGCCACGTGCGCTGCGCCCATGGGATCCTGCCCGTCCCGGCGCCGGCCACGGCCTATCTGCTCAAGGGCATTCCCATGTACGGCGGCGGGATCAACGGCGAGCTCTGCACGCCAACGGGAGCCGCTCTGCTCAAGCGCTTCGTCACGTCGTTCGGCGATATGCCCGTGATCCGCACAGAGGGCGTCCATTTTCATATCGTCGTCCAGCATCAGGAGCTTGCCTTCCTGGTCGGCCCGGGCGAAGCGGTTGCAGGCGAGCTTCTGGATGCTGCAGGTGTTCATGTTATCGCCAAGAAGAGCGCGTAGGACCCGGCCGACGCGGGACTTGCCCTCGCCGCCGCTGCCGATGAGCATCAGCATGCGCTGGGCCTTGTTCGTGGGGATCAGGCAATAGCCCATGAATTCCTGCAGGGTAGGGATGTCTTCCGGGTAGAGGAGTCCGTCGAGAAATGTGAGCCAGCATTCCGGGAGCGAGGCGTGCGGCTGATACAGGACCGGAAGCCGGTTCAGACAGAAGGATTTCTCCGCTGTGAAGCGCCGGTCTCGGAGAAAGTAGGTGCCATTGCCAAGGTGGACGCGGTCCGTCTGGACCGGCAGCTGTTCCGCGTACGCCGATATCCGGATGGCTTCCAGGAGACTGGCGATCCGATTGGCGACGCTGGTGCGGATGTAGGGGCGGACTTCTCGGAACAGCTCGCTGCGCAGGGCGGTCTCGCTGACGAGTCCGTTCACGTCGTACAAGAGCCCGTTGACGCAGCACATTGGGTGCGTCTCCAGGAAGGACGCGGCGAACAGCACCTCGTTGATTTGACGACCGTCATACCAGACCGGGAAATCCGGAGCGCCTCCGTTGGGTTGGATCATGGAGACACCTCCTTTCTGGGCGGGGATTCTGCTGTCCAATGAGCGTTTTTCTTCGTAGGGTTCATTTTGTCTCTCTCCTTTCGTGCAGTACCTCCATGGCGAAACCATGCTGTGAGCGAAGCGAGCCAATGCACTTTGATGCATCCGAGGGTGTGGGGAGCGGAATCCCCACCAAGATTTGTCCGCAAGCAAGCATCAGGCAGGATGCTTGTTTAACTGGCAGAATCTTGCTCTTCAGAAAGTAGAAAAGAACCCCATCTCGAAGGTATCGTCGAGGGGCTGTCCTGTCAGAGGGAGGTGCCCATTTCGAGGCGTCATCGCGACGTCGAATTGTAATCCTGACGCCCACGTGATGCCACACCTCTTTACAGGGTGAAACTGGCGGCGGCGAGAACGGATTCCGGATCCGCTTCGAGGTCCGGTTCGTGCTCTCCCAAAGCCTCCGGTTCGGAAGCAGTATGTGCAATCGCCCATTCCCGCAGCGCGCTGCGCACTTCTTCGCTGATCACCCCTCGCAGCGCCGCGTTGGGGTCGTGACCTGGCGTGTCCAGATATTCTTTCAGCGCGGCAATGATGATGGCGCTCATGGTTTGGCCCATCTTCTGACGCTGTTTGCACAGCTGCAGGTACAGTGCGCAGGCTTCGGGCTCATCCAGATAGAAGCGGAGGGTGATCCGCTTATCCCTTCGGGGCATCGCTCTTCCGCCTCCCTTCCAGGGTCGCCTTTGCCATTGCCTCGTAACCCCGGGCGTTGGCATGGATGTCGTTCAGGAGGATCACCCGCCCGGGGTCGTACTCGCCGAAATTGCGCACCAGGCAGCAGCCTCCGCCGGTGACCCACAGCCGCATCAGCTCCGGATCGTATTCATGTTCCCGCAGGCGGTGGAAGATCCCGGCGACGTACCGCTTCGCTGCATCCTGGATGACTTGCTGGTACTTTTCGCCGATGTCTGCCCGGAGCGTGCGCAGGTACTTTTCGACCTGCTCGTCCGTGGGTAACGCGCTGAACTGGCGCTGGAGCATCTCCCGGGCGGAAAGGATGCACTGGTATGTCCCGAACTTTTCGGTAAAGCAGGATTCCGGCACGGGCCGCCGCTCGTTGATATTCAGGACGTTCATCGTGCCGTTGCCGATATCCACCAGCTTATTGGTGCCCCGGAACTGGCGCAGCCGGTGAGCGACCGCGGCCAGCCCCTGGTGATAGACCACCACCTCGCGGATCTCCACCTGAAAATCGGTGTCGAGGTATCGGAACTCGACGTGGGCGTTTTGCGAGAGATACGCCTGAAATTGTTCGCGCTGTCTTGCCGCCCAGGTCAGAGGCAGCCCCGCGGCGATGACGATCTCTGCCTGCGACAGGTGGCGATGATGGAGCTCCCTGCCGATGGCTGCGAGGGTGAGGATGTAGTAATCCTCATCCACGATCTTCTCCTGCCGGAATTCCTTGTGCCCGGCGCCGATGGCATAGCGTTTGCCCTCATAGGAGAGAACGTCGTCCGTTGTGAGGGGCATGCCCTGTTCGCAAGGCGTAACGCAGGCGGGAAAGATGAAGGTCGGGGTCTTGATGTTGCCGTACCCATGATCGATGGCGACGATGATGGGCTCCGTGGTGATGACAGGCTCCATGGGTTATCACGTTCCTTTCTGTGGTCGGTCGTACTGGCCAAAGGGAGACTGTCCAGCGGTCGATTCGCTCCTTCGGCCGCGGGACGATGCAGTTGTCTGAGAGCGGTGAAGGGCAGAGGCCGCTCCGGAGAAGCGGGTTGCCCTATTCCCCCCTCATTGCTTAAGTCAAAAACTCTCAAGACGGGGACAAATCTCCCGGGAATGCCGCATAAGAAATGCCTGTATTTGGGGAGCAGACGAGTAAAAATGAATCCTGCTTACGAGCAGGATATTCGATAGATATGGGAAATGAGGGGACAGATGGATAGGCAGGAAATCGGTCGCAAAGCGAAAGTTGCAGTGTAACCGCTTTCCCAGAAAAGAGGGATGATTATGAAAATCGCCTAAAAACCTGCGGACGAGCTGAAAAGACTGCGTCCGCCGGGGCTTCACCGTTTCCAAAGAGTGCTATTTGGTGAGTAGGCGGATGATACTGATGCGGGAGCGTTGGCAAACTATATATGTGCACTCAAAGAAATATGGTGATAGCAGACGAACTCTTCCCAGCCCCAGATACCCTGGGATGTTTCTCCTGTCTTTGTCAATTAGGGGCAGGGAGAAAAAGAAAGCATGGATGTCTCCTTTCATTATCCCCAACAATGGGAGCATCCAGCGATTCTGGCTTTACCTTGTCGATAAGAAGACAGAAATCGGCTTGTGGCAGAATCGGCCTGTATATAGAAACAGTACACTATAGAAAAAGACGAAAGGGCGGTTGGTGCAGATCCAGACGCTGACGAAGAAGGATTTCACCTCAAAATAAACGCCCATTGGACGAAGCCAAAGGGCGTTGTCCAATGGGCGTTTATCGGTACGTAATTAGAACTGTTGGGCGGTTGAGGCGGATAGGCGGATGCTCTACAAAGGCGCACAGGTGAGCAAGGACAGCAGACGCCGCGCAGCTTCCAGAGTATCCTCTCGGCTGGCGAAGGTGGAGAAGCGGAAATACCCCTCTCCGCAGGTTCCGAAGCCCGCGCCTGGCGTGCCCACGACTTGGACGCGCTCGAGAAGCAGATCGAAGAAATCCCAGCTGCCTATGCCGCCGGGGCATCGCATCCAGATATACGGGGCGTTTTTTCCGCCGCAGTACCATGCGTCGGCCTTGTCCAGAGCCCGCATGAGGATGGCGGCGTTCTCCTTGTAGTAGCGGATATTTTCCGTGATCTGCGCCTGACCTTCGGGCGTGAAGACCGCCGCGCCGCCCCTTTGGATGATGTAGGAGACGCCATTGGTCTTTGTGGTGCGGTTGCGCACCCACATATCGTGCAGGCGCATGCCCTTGCGCTCAAGCGCTTTGGGGAGAACGGTGAAGCCTAGGCGCGTGCCTGTGAAGCCGGCTGTCTTAGAGAGGGAGCAGATCTCGATGGCGCAGGTCTTCGCACCGGGAAGCTCGAAGATGCTGCGTGGAAGATCCTTGTCCTCAATGAAGGCCTCGTACGCGGCGTCGAAGAGGATGATGGAACCGTTTGCGTTTGCGAAATCGACCCATCGCTGCAGCTGCGAACGGCTGAACACCGCGCCAGTGGGGTTGTTCGGGGAGCAAAGGTAGATCAGCTCCGCCCGGGTTGCTACGCAGGGCTCGGGCAGAAAGCTGTTCTCCCTGCCTGAGGGAAGGCGCACGATTTCCCGTCCGGCCATGATATTCGCGTCTACATAGGCGGGATAGGCGGGCTCGAGCACCAAGGCCCGAGAACTGCGGTCGAAGAGGTCGAGCAAGTCGCCGAGCTCGTCGCTCGCGCCGCTGGAGACGAAAACCTCATCCTCGTCCAGATCTACGCCGCGCCCGCGGTAATGTTCTGCGATCGCCCGGCGCAAAAATGGCGCGCCGCATTCGGGCATGTATCCGTGGAAGGTCTCTTGACAGGCCTGATCCTCCACGGCCTCGTGCAGGGCGCGAACGACGGCGGGGCAAAGGGGTAGGGTCACGTCCCCGATTCCCATGCGGTAGAGCTTCGCGTCGGGATGCTCCTCAAGAAAGAGGCGCGTTTTCTGGGCGATGTTGTAGAACAGATAGGAATCCTTGAGCTGGGCGTAGTGCAAGTTCGGCGTCATCATAGCGCGATCTCCCCCTCGTATACGGTCACAGCGGGGCCGGTCATAGATAGCGTGCCGTCTTTGCGCGCTACGATCGAGAGCGAGCCGCCGTCGAGCCGCACGGTTACGCTCACCCCGTAGGGACAAAGCCCTTTCGTCACCGCGGCTGCCACACTGGCGGAGGCTCCTGTGCCGCAGGCCATGGTGACGCCGCTGCCCCGTTCCCAGACGCGCATGCGCAGCTCCCTGGAAGAGAGTGCCTGCACAAACTCCACGTTGACGCCGCCGGGGAAAAACGGGTGCCGCTCGATGCGCGGACCGAGCTTTGTGACCGGAGCCGTTTCGGCGTCGGCGACGAAGAGCACGGCGTGAGGGTTGCCGACCGAGACAGGCGCGCAGGAGACCCGCTCCTCGCCGAGCGCGAGCTCCTCCTCCGTGCCGACTTCGAAGCGGCCCATCTCCACGGTTGCGGCGCGTACAGCGCCATCCTCGATGTGGAGAGACAGCTCCCGAACGCCGGAAAGCGTCTCGACGGTCAGGCGCGTTTTCGCCGTAAGGCCCTTGTCGAAGACATATTTCCCCACGCAGCGGATGCCGTTTCCGCACATCTTTGCCTCGCTTCCATCCGCGTTGAAGATGCGCATGGCATAATCGGCGGTTTGCGAAGGTGTAATGAAGATCATCCCGTCCGCGCCTGGGCCGAAATGGCGGTCGGACAGGCGACGGGAAAGCGCGGCGGCATCTGCCGGGACAGGACCGTATACATACAGATAATCATTTCCCAGACCTTGCATTTTCGTAAAGCGCACAGCGGTCTCCTTTCCTTCCGTACTGATGGTGGAAAGCGCCTTCCGGGAGGCGGCCTTTCACCATTCCTTTGGGATCGCCGCGCCGACGAAGCCCAGAAACAGCGGATGGGGCTTATTGGGGCGGCTCTTGAACTCCGGGTGGAATTGCACGCCCACAAAGAAGCGCTCTCCCGGCAGCTCGACCGTCTCCACCAGCCGTCCATCGGGAGAAATGCCCGACAGGCAGAGGCCCGCCGTCCGCAGGACGCCGCGGAAGGCGTTGTTGAACTCATAGCGGTGGCGGTGGCGCTCGCTGATCTCGCTGGCGCCGTAACAGGCGCGGATGACCGTGCCCGGCTGAAGAAGGCAGGGGTAGCGGCCCAAGCGCAGCGTGCCTCCCTTGGCGACCTCGTCGCTCTGGTCGGGCATGAAGTGGATGACCTGGTAGGGGGAGGCCTCGTCGACCTCGTGGGAATTGGCTCCAGCGAGTCCCGCGACGCTGCGCGCGAACTCGATCACGGCGACCTGCATGCCCAGGCAGATGCCAAAGTACGGTACGTGCCGCTCGCGTGCGTATCGGGCGGCGAGGATCATGCCCTCGACGCCGCGGCTTCCGAAGCCGCCGGGGACGATAATGCCGTCCGCGCCGGAGAGGAGGCCCGCGCAGTTCTCTTCAGTCAATTTCTCGGAATCGATCCAATGGATCTCCACCTTCGCATCCAGGGCATAGCCCGCGTGGCGCAGCGCCTCGGCCACGGAGAGATAGGCGTCGTGCAGCTGCACGTACTTGCCCACCAGGGCGATGCGCACGGCCTTGGACTGGCTGTGGATCCTCTCGACCAGACCTCGCCATTCGCGTAGATCCGGATCTGGCGCGTCGATGTGCAGCTCCCGACAGACGATGCCGGACAGGTGCGCTTCCTCCAGCATCAGCGGGGCCTCGTACAGGTTGGGCAGGGTGCGGTTCTCGATCACGCAATCAGGCTTGACGTTGCAGAAATGG
>CACZOT010000109.1 GCA_902782795.1 uncultured Eubacteriales bacterium
CTGACGGTGGTGATCTCGTCGGAGAAGACCAGGCCGCCCTTCATGAAGGAGCACATGCCATAGAATTCGAGGTGGTCGCGGTCATAGGCCCAGCCGCCCAGGGAGAGCAGGTCCTCGATCTCGCCGATGGGGAACAGGCCCTGGTACTGCAGATTGTGGATGGTGAACACGGTGCGGATATCGCCGTAGTGCGGCAGCGTCCGGTACTGGGCGGCGAGCAGCGCGGGGATCATGCCCGTCTGCCAGTCGTGGCAATGGAGCACGTCCGGGATGAAGTCGATCTGCGGCAGGGCCTCCAGGACGGCGCGGCAGAAGAAGGCGAAGCGCTCGCCCTCGTCTCCGCCCATGCCGTAGATGTAGGAGCGGCCGAAGTAGTACTCGTTGTCGACAAAATAGAAGGTAACGCCGTCGCGCACCAGCTTCTCGATGCCGCAGTACTGCCTGCGCCAGCCGAGGTTGATGTAAAAATAGAGAACGTGCTCGAGCTGCGAGCGGAAGCTGCTGTCCATTTCGCGGTAGAGCGGCAGGATGACGCGCACGTCGTCGCCGGCCTTGACCAGCTCCTTGGGCAGCGCGCCGACCACGTCGGCCAGGCCGCCGGTCTTGACGAACGGGACGCATTCAGAAGCAGCGAACAGGATTTTCATTACAGGTCAGACCTCCAATACAGGTACGGAAGCTGAGCGCGTGCGAAAAGCGCCGCGTATCCGTCCGTGATTATTATATCCGCATTACGCCGATTTGTCTACCGCTTTGGAGAAGACCAGCGGGTGACGGGAATATATACGTCTCCCGGGCATAAAAAAGAAGTCGTGGCGGCCTGCTCCCCGCGAAAAACGGCGCGGGTTGAATCGGGCAAGAAAAAGGTGTATAATGATATCTCTAAGAATCTGTCTGCAGGTGATGAAATGCCTTCCAAGAAGACCGCAACGCGCGCCGGCGCGCGCCAATCCACCCGCGGGAAGACGGCTTCCCGCGCCAAATCCGCTCCGCGCAAGACCCAGGCGGAGCCGAAGAACACCGGCCGCGAGGCGGCGGGCGTCATCGTCATTTGCCTGGGCCTGCTTTCCTGTTACTTCGCCCTCACCACGGACGCCACCGGCTTTGCCGGAAGCGTCCGCGCGATCATGCTCGGCCTCGCGGGGAACCTTTGCTTCCTCCTGCCGCTGATCATCTGCTGGGGCGGGCTGATCCTCGCCTTCTCCGCGCGCCAGAAGAGCACCGACCCCGGGCGCATCTGCCTGATCGGCGCGCTGTTCCTGATCGTGTTCGGGTTCGTGGAGCTGTTCTTCGTGGACGATATCCTCCGCGAGGTGCGCCTCAACAATTACGGCGGCTTCCTGGCCCAGGCTTTCCGTGCCCAGAAGGGCGCCGGGCTCCTGGGCGGCCTCACGGCCTGGCCGCTCTACGAGGGGATGCGCCTGCGCGTCTGGGGCAGCGCCATCGTCTATGTGGCCCTGGCCATCGTGGATCTCATCCTCATGCACAAAATCTCCCTCTCGCGTCTGCGCGACAGCGCGCAATCCCATATCGAGACCTACCAGCAGCACTTCGAGGAGCGCCGTGAAGAGCGCCGCGAGGTACGCGAGGAGCGCCGCCAAGCCCGCGCGGACCGCATCGCCGCAGACCGCACCCGCCGTCAGCTGGTCATCCCCCGCGCCGACGTGGACGCGCCCGGCCGCCTCACCAAGGGCCGCCGTCCCCTCTCCCCCGCGGAGGACGCCTTCTTCCAGCCGGAAAAGGAGGAGGAGACGCCCGCGCCCGCGCCGAAAAAGACGCGCCGCGCCGTGGAGGATATCCAGCCGCCGCTGACCGGCTCCACCCAGGAGGCCGCAGCGGAATCCGCCTTGGACGAAAAGCCCGCGGTGAACCCCGTCCTCGCGGAGCGCAGGCGTCCCCACCGGGAACGCGCGCCCATCGAGGACGACATCCCGCCCTTCGACCCGGAGGACGATCTCTTCGGCGGCCGCGCCGAGCCCCCCTTCCCGGAGGCCTTCTCCGGCCGCGGCGGAAAGAGCGATTCCCGGAAGGCGCCCGTCTCCCGGCGCGAGGACCCGATCCCGCCGCGGGAGCCCGAGTCCACCCTCCCGGAGGAGCCGGAGGAGGACGAGGCGCCCGTCCCCGGCGCGTCCCTTATCGAGGAGCCCCGGGAGCCGCGCGTCAATCCCGCCGAGCCCCTGCCCTCATTCGGAGCGGAGAAGGTCATCTACAACGGCATCCACGCCCCGGCCACGGACAAGCCCGATATCCCCGAGGGCGAGGAAGAACCCGAAGAGCCCGCGGCTGCGCCGGCCGAGCCGGAGCTCCCCTTCGATCTGCCGCCGCGCCGCGCGCCCGTCAGCGCTCCCGCCGCCCCGGCCGTCCCGGAGCCGCCGGAGTACAACTATCCCCCGGTCGATCTCCTCGAGGCCTCCAAGCCCCCCCTCGTCGGCAACCAGGAGGAGACGGACATGGCCAAGGGCCGCAAGCTCGTGGAGGTGCTCTCCAGCTTCAATATCTCCGCGCAGCTCACCGGCATCTCCCACGGCCCGACGGTCACGCGCTTCGAGCTCGCGCCCGCGTCCGGCACGCGCGTGAACAAGATCACCGGCCTGGTGGACGACATCGCCCTGGGCCTGGCCGCCAAGAGCGTGCGCATCGAGGCTCCCATCCCCGGCAAGAGCGCCGTGGGCGTGGAGGTCCCCAACGACAAGGTGGAGACCGTGCCCCTGCGCGACGTGCTCGAGAGCCCCGAGGCCCAGAAGCACCCCTCCCGCCTCGCCGCCGCCATCGGGCGCGACAACGCGGGCCGCAACATCATCTGTGATCTGGCGAAGATGCCCCATATCCTCATCGCCGGCCAGACGGGCGCGGGCAAATCCGTGTGCATCAACTGCATCATCTGCTCCATCCTCTACCGCGCGCGGCCCGAGGAGGTTCGCATGATCCTCATCGACCCGAAGATGGTCGAACTGTCCGTGTACAACGGCGTGCCGCATTTGCTCGTCCCCGTGGTCACGGACCCGAAGAAGGCCGCTGGCGCGCTGGAGTGGATCGTCAACGAGATGACCCAGCGCTACAAGAAATTCGCCGCCGCAGGCGCGAAGGATATCAAGAGCTACAACCAGCGCCGCCCCGAGACCGAGCCGCCCATGCCGCAGATTGTTGTGATCATCGACGAGCTGGCCGACCTGATGATCGTCGCGCCGGCCGACGTGGAAGACGCCATCATGCGCATCGCCCAGCTGGCGCGCGCGGCGGGCATCCATCTGGTCATCGCCACGCAGCGGCCTTCGGTCAACGTCATCACCGGCGTCATCAAGGCGAACATCCCCTCGCGCATCGCCTTCACCGTGGCCTCCCAGGTGGACAGCCGCACCATCCTCGATATCGGCGGCGCGGAAAAGCTGCTGGGCAAGGGCGATATGCTCTACGCCCCCTCCGGCGCCAACAAGCCCCTGCGCGTGCAGGGC
>CACZOT010000110.1 GCA_902782795.1 uncultured Eubacteriales bacterium
AAACATCAGCGGGCGGGTGGTGTCGCCCACGGCCCGCAGTATGCCGCTGCCCATGTTGTAGATCAGAAGCCCCGAGAAGCCGTAGAAGTAGATGGTCAGATAGGTCACCGCGTCCTCGAACACGTCCTCCGGCGTGGCCATCAGCCGGAGCATGGGCCGCACCAGTATGAGCCCCAGCGCCGTGAACGCCGCGCAGAGTATGAAGGTCACGGCCATGGTGGTCTCGATGGCGACGTGCAGGCGCTCGTAGTCCCGCGCGCCGAAATGCCGCGCGATGATCACGCCCGCGCCCACGGAAAAACCGTTGAAGAAGAACACCAACAGGTTGATGATCATCGTCGTGGAGCCGACCGCCGCCAGCGCTTCCTTGCCCACGAAGCGCCCCACGACGATGGAATCCACGGTGTTGTAGAGCATTTGGAAGATATTGCCCAGCATCAGAGGCAGGGAAAACAGGATGATCTGCCGGAGGATCGGCCCGCTGGTCATATCCCGGGCCGTGGTCTTGCCCTTGATCTGCATCGTTTCGCCTCAAATCCATTTGTGGTTTTCATCTTTGGAGCGGTCCCCGCCCGACCGAGGCGCCCGCGCCCATGCGTCGACCGCGCCTTTTTTCCCGCGTTTCCGAAGGGTTCACACCCGGAGAGCGCCCCGCCACCCGCGCACGGAATAATAGGAATCCGCGCCGTTGTGGAAGGTGAAGACGACTCCGTAGCGCCTCTCGCAGAACAGCGCGCCGCCCTGCCGCCGGACGTCCTCCGGCGTGGCGACCCAGGAGGAGGTCTTGCAGTCGTACTCCCCGCGCTCCTGGAGGGCGCGGTAGACCGCTTCCGTCATCAGCTCGACGCCCATCTCCCCCGCCTGGCGCGCCGCGCTCCCGGAGGGCGGGTTCTTGGCGCGCTTTCGCAGGGCCTCGTCGTCATAGCAAAGGCTGCGGCGACCCGCCGGGGTCTCCCTGCTGCAATCGCCAAAGAGGACCGCCCCGTCCGCCTCCGCGCCGATCACGTCCGGCTCGCCGCCGGTCTCCTCCATGCGCCGGAGCGCTTCCAGCGCGCGCGGGCGTTCCCGCAGGCGCTGTTCGACTTCGTCCCATTCGATGCCGGGGTGCCGCGCAGGGTTGGCGAAAAATCTCTCCCGAAGCGTTTCGATCACGGCTGCTCATCCTTTCCAGCGCGTCGGTTCAGTTCGCTCTCCACCCGGTTCAGCGTATCGAAAAACCGCGCGGTGGCCACCGCAGGGCCGAAGAGCAAAAGCCCGAAGGTGTTCCAGCCGAACATGTGCCACCAGGAGGTGTACGGCCCCTCCAGCCCCAGTTCGATGGCCTTGGCCTTTAATTCCTCGCTGATCCGGGCCATCCACACCAGGGGATAGAGGAACAGCGTGGGGATGCCGATCAGATAGGCCTTCCAGTAGCGCATGGTCCGCCGGCCCAGGATCGCGTCCAATTCGTCCTGCAGGCCGCCCAGGGGCATATAGAAGAGCAGAAAGACCCCTGCTGTAAAGAAATCGACAAAGCCGATCCAGAAGCCCGGCCGTTTCGTATGCCTGTACAGCATGATCCTCCCGCTCCCCGTTCGCCGCCCGCCGACTCAGTGGTCAAAGTGGGCGGAGACGTCCTTCAGTTTTTCGATAATGGGCAGATGCTGCGGGCAGACGCTCTCGCACTGGCCGCAGGCGACGCAATCCCCCGCCTTGCCGAACCGCTCGGTCAGCTTGGCGTAATTGGTGAAGTTGATGGTCCAGCCCTTGTGGGCCATGTCCTCGCGCATATCCTCGTTGTAGAGCGAGAAATACTTGGGGATGGCGATCCGCATGGGGCAGCCCTCGGTGCAGTAGGAGCAGCCGGTGCAGGGCACGGCGATCTGGGCGTTGATGATCCCGGCCACCTTGCGTGTGAGGGCGATCTCCTCCTCCGTGAGGGGCTTGAGCTCCTTCATGAAGCTGATGTTGTCCTCCATCTGGGCGATGGAGCTCATGCCGGAGAGGACCACCATGACGTTCTCCAGGCTGGCCGCGAAGCG
>CACZOT010000111.1 GCA_902782795.1 uncultured Eubacteriales bacterium
ACAGCAAAAAGGAATGGCCCTGTGCTTCCATCGGCAGAAGCACAGGGCCGTATTCTTTTGATTATCCCGGATATGGAAGTTCGGAAGGACGAAGGCCCCTTGGCGGGGAGCCTGAGGGGAGAGCCCCAATCTCAGGCTGTCAGCGCCCTCCGGCGTATGTTTGTACTTCCTGGAGGTAGGCGCTCACGACCACGCGGCGGTCGAAGTGGCGCGCGACGTGCTCATGCCCGGCGCGGCCCATGGCGGCGCGTTCCTCGGGCGAAAGGGAGAGGAAGCGGCGCAGGCAGGAGGTGAGGTCGTCCACGTCCCCGGCGGTGAAGAGATAGCCGGTGCGGCCCTCCTCGACCACGTCCCAGCAGCCGGGGATGCGCGAGGCGATGCACACGCGGCCGGTGGCGGCGCTCTCCAGGAGCACGTTGGGCACGCCCTCGCCGCCGTGGGAGGGGAGCACCGTGCAATGGCAGCGGCGGATCCAATCGGCGATATCCTTGCGGAAGCCGAGATACTCCACAGCTCCCTCGGCGCTGGCCCTCTCCATGAGGGACTGGTAGCGCTCGCCCTCCGCGAACCCGGCGATGTAGAAGCGGGTGTTGGGGAATTCCGCGCGGATGCGGCGCGCAGCCTGGACGTACTGATCCACGCCCTTGAGGCCCATCACGCGGCCGACGTAGATAAAGCGCGTCTCGCCGTCCTCCTCCATGGGCTGGAAGGGGAAGGCCTCCAGGTTCACGCCGGAGCCGGGCAGGAGAGCGCAGCGCTCCTCCCTGGCGAGGCGGTGCTCGAGGAAATAGGCGCGATCGCTGCTGTTCTGGAAGAAGACCTTCTCGGCGTGGCGCACGGAGACGCGGTAGAGGAAATGGGCGGTGCGGCGCAGGAAGCCGCCGCAGTTGAAGGCCTCGCCGGTGCCGGTGATATTGCAGATCTGCTTCTGCCCCGTCAGGCGCGCGGCGATGCTGCCGTAGATATTGGGCTTGATGGTGTAGGAGAAGGTGATATCCGGCTTCAGGCGCCGGTAGAGGCGCACGTAGGAGAACAGGAGGCGCAGGTCCTTGAAGGGATCGGTGCTGCGCCGGGCGATCTCCGTCTCGGCGATGCGGCAGCCCAGGTCCGTGAAGTACCGGTTATCCGGAGAAGCGGGCAGAGAAAGCGTCACCTCGTAACCCTCCTTCACGAGCTCCTCGATGAGCTCGCGCCGGAAGTTGTACAGGGTGACGAAATGATTTGCGAGGAAGAGAACTTTCTTCATGCGGCTGCTTATCTCCTGAATAAGGCCGGCGGGGGATCAGACGGCCTTTTCTTCGCGGTTGGGGTGATAGGTGGAGACCACGCGCTCCAGCGCGTCGACGACCGACTGGTCGTTGCGGTGCGAGGCGGCCTCGAGGATATCGAGCGCGGCGCGGAACTCTTCGTCCTCCATGGGGATGGGCGGGGCGACGAAGATGAGATCGTGCGCGGTGCGGGTCATCGCGCTGCGTTCGTCGTCCATCATGAGCTCCTCGTACATCTTTTCGCCCTTGCGCAGGCCGGTGATCTTCACTTCCATATCGACGCCGGGCTCGTAGCCGTAAAAGCGGATGAGCTTGTACGCCAGATCGATGATCTTCACGGGGGTGCCCATGTCCAGGACGTAGATGGCGCCGGATTTGGCCAGGGAGCCGGCCTGCAGCACGAGCTGCGCCGCCTCCGGGATAGTCATGAAGTAGCGCTCGATGTCCGGATCGGTCACGGTGACGGGGCCGCCGCGGCGGATCTGTTGTTCGAGCAGGGGGATGACGCTGCCGTGGGAGCCCAGGACGTTGCCGAAGCGCACGGCCATGCACTTCATGCGCGTGGTGCGCGCGAAGTACTGGATCATCATCTCGGTGACGCGCTTGGTGGCGCCCATGACGTTGGTGGGGTTGACGGCCTTGTCCGTGGAGAGCTGCACGAGGCGCTCCACGCCGTGTTCCGCGGCGGAGGAGAGGAGGTTCCAGGTGCCGAAGACGTTGTTCTTCACAGCCTCGGCTGGGCTGACCTCCATCAGGGGCACGTGCTTGTGGGCCGCGGCGTGGAAGACCACCTGGGGCTGCACCTGGTCCAGCACCTCGTCCAAGCGCTTGCGGTCGCGGATGGAGCCGATGAGGATCTCGATCTTCGTCTTGGTGTCCGGATAGAGCAGGCGCAGGTCGTACAGAAGCTCGTAGGCGGTGTTCTCATAGATATCGAAGATGACGAGCTCCTTGGGCTGGAAGCGCAGGAGCTGCCGGCAGATCTCCGAGCCGATGGAGCCGCCGCCGCCGGTGACGAGCACCGTCTTGCCGGTGATGTAGCCGCGGATGCGGTCCGTATCCAGCTTGACTTCCTCGCGGGAGAGGAAATCCGTCACGTCCAGCTCGCGGATGGTGCCGGTGGAGCGCTTGCCGGTGATGTCCTCCGGGCTGGAGAACATGTAGATCTGTTTTTTCGTGGCGGAGGCCATGTCTACCACGCGGCGCATGGCGTCGCCCTTGAGGGTGGGCATGGCGATGATGATGGAATCGATCTTCTTTTCCTCGGCGATCTGGCCGACCTCGTCCAACCGGCCGAGGACCATCACGCCGCGGGCGCGCATGCGCAATTTGCCCGGGTCGTCGTCCAGGAATCCCACCGGCAGGCCGAAGCGCTGCGGCTGGGAGAGGCACATCGTGGCCGCGTAGGCGCCGGCGTTGCCCGCGCCGAGGATGAGCACGCGCTTGTGCTCGCCGCCGTGGGCGATGGTGAAGCGGTGGGAGAAGATGGCGTGCCAGAGGAAGCGGTAGCCGCCCGTGAGCACGAGCACGAGGATGGCGTGCAGCACCAGGTACAGGCGGGAGATGGTCATCATATCCAGGAAGGAGTTGAGCATGACGCTGATCAGCCCGCCCGCGGCGCAGACCACGGTGATGCGGGTGATCTCGCTTACGCCGGCGTACTGCCACAGCTGGCGGTACATGCCTCCGCAGATGAAGCACACCGCCCAGACGATCAGCAGGATCGGCAGACCGCGGCGCAGGGCCTCCTCCTGCCAGGGCTGCATGCCGTTTTCAAAGCGGATGCGGATGCTGAGGAAATCGGCCGCAACAACGAGGAGCATATCCAGCAGGAACAAGCCCGCCATGCGCAGGAACACGCCTCGCTTTTGTGCGTTCATATCGGGAAACAACTCCTTCCGGCAGTTCAGGGCTTTTCAGGACCGGGGCGCGCAAAAAGCGCCCATACGGTCAGCCTATATTTTATCATAGGAATACGGCTTCCCGCAAGGGCGCGTGGCGCGTAAATGGAATTTTCGCGGCGGGGCTACTTTGTGAAGTTCGCCTCGAGCTTGTCCCGGAAGGGGGAGAGGACGTTCGGCTTCACCGGCACGTGCCCGGTGACGATTTTCCTCGCGCCGGGGTTGTAGGCCCACTTGATGGCGTTGGCGATCACGCGGCGGACGTTCTCGTTGTAGTAGGTGGGGAAGGTCTCGTGGCCGGGCTGGAAATAGAAGATGCGGCCCTGCTCCCGGTGGAAGGTGCAGCCGCTGCGGAAGACTTCGCCGCCGGAGAACCAGGTCACGAACACGAGATCGTCCGGCTGGGGGATGCAGAAGTGCTCGCCGTAGGTCTCTTCCGCCTCAAGTTCGAAATAATCTCCGATGCCCTCGGCGATGGGGTGGGCGTAATCGATGACCCACACGCGCGCCAGGTCGGCCGATTCGCGCCAGCGCAGCAGATCGCTGGAGGTGCCCATCAGCTTGCGGAAGGGCTTGGAGGCGTGCGCCGAATGCAGGCCGATGAAGCCCATGCCTTCCTTGACCCTCCGGACCACGCGCTCGGCGACCTCGTCCGAGACCTCTTCGTGCTTGACGTGGCCCCACCAGAGGAGCACGTCCGTGTTGTCCAGGACTTCCTGGGTGAGGCCGTGCTCGGGCATTTCCAGGGTAGCCACGCGCATGGGCTCGAAGGAGCCCTCGGCGTCCAGAAATTCCTTGATGGCCCCGTGCATGCCGTTGGGATAGATGGCTTTGACGTTTTCCTTGGTCTGCTCGTGGTAGAACTCGTTGTACATCGTCACGCGGATCATGATGACGCGCCTCCCTTCGGATCGCCGCGCCCTGCGCGCGGCGCTTACAGGGTAGCAGATTCCCGCCCCTGGCGCAAGAGGTCCGCGCGAAAAACCGCGCCGCGCAAAAACATTACAAACAAAATCCGCTCCGGGGCATTGACAAACCGCCCCCGCGGCGGTATACTATATGAGCGCTCTGAAAAAGAGCGGTCATGTGTGCCTGTAGCTCAGCCGGATAGAGTGTTTGGCTACGAACCAAAAGGTCAGGGGTTCGAATCCCTTCAGGCACGCCAAGCAAAGCAGCCGGTTCAAACGAGCCGGCTGCTTCATTTATCTGTTCCCGAAAGGGATTCGAACGGGCGGGGAGTGAATGACAGCCCAGTGGGCTGTCAGAGCCCGCCCTGCCCGAGGCCGAAGCCGAGATTTCGAATCCCTTCAGGCACGCCAAGCAAAGCAGCCAGCCAAAGGTTGGCTGCTTTCTTTTCTATTCTGCGAAAGGAATCCAAACGGGCGAGGGAGTGAAACCATTGCCCGGCGGACCAGATCGCTTTGGCGGGAGGCGCGTATGTCGAACATCATCATCACGGGAGCGGGTCAGGGCATCGGCTTCTACCTGGCCGAACAGCTGCTGATCGACGGGAACAGGGTCGCGGTCCTCGATATAGACGTCAGCGGGCTGGAAGATTGCAAAAGGCGCTTTGACGGCCTGACCGTGTTCGAGGCCGACCTGCGGGACGGGAACGCCGTCCGGGAAGCCGTGGACGCCGCCGCGGAGGCGATGGGCGGCGTCGACATCGCCATCCACAACGCCTGCAAATGCACCTTCGCGGGCGAGGCCGAAACGGATCTGGAAGAATACCGGGACGTGTTCGAGGTGAACTACTTCGGAGCGCTGCGGCTCGTCAAGAGCGTGGTCCCCCACATGGAACGGCGCAGCGGGGGCAGGATCATCTTCACCAGCTCCGCGGTCGGCGTGACGGGCTTTGCCAACATTTCGCCGTACAGTTCCACGAAAGGGGCGTTGGAGTCCCTCGCCAAGTGCCTGCGCCTGGAATACGAGCGGCGGAACATCACGTTCCAGATCATCCACCCGCCGCTGACCAGAACGAGATCCGCCTCGCCGCTGCCGGTCCCCGACGCATTCAAGGCCGATCCGAAGCAAGTCGGGCACGGCCTCGCAAAGCGGCTTCGGTCGAAGCGGTTCATCATCTGCCACAGCGTGAACCAGAAGATCCAGACCATGGGCTGCTATCTGTTCCCATTAAAAATGGGGTCCCTGCTTGCGAAGCTCACGGCGAAGGCCGCGGGGGAAAGCGAAAAGTAGCGGCCCGCCCCGCGGCCTTCGCGGCGTACGGGTCCTGTTGAAAAAGCGCCGGAGCATCAGCTCCGGCGCTTTTTCACGCGGACGCGGGAGGCGTTACTCCTCGTCCTCTTCCTCGACGATGCGCAGATACTTCTGGAACACGGCCTCAAGCAGCTCCTCGTCCTCGATGCCCACGTAGGCGTCCTGCTCGTCGCCTTCCTCGATGCGCATGATCACCACGTCGCCCTCCTCGACGTCCTCCAGGTCGTCCACGGGGGAGAGCAGGGCGTACTTCTCGCCCTCGTGCTCCAGGGTGATGATGTGTTCGAAGCGCACGACGTTGTCGTCCTCGTCGAGCAGCTCGACGATGTTGTCCATCTCCATATCGTTTTCGTTGGCCATGGTCATTTCCTCTCTTTCAAAGGGCGGCGTGCGCCCGGGGATTCATTCTCTGGCGCGGTCCCAGCCGCCGGCGTCCAGCACGGTGGCGAGGATCTGCGAGGCGGCGAGCCGGTCGATGGATTGCTTGCGCTTTTTGCGGCTCACGTCCGCCTCAATGAGCACGTGGCGGGCGATGGCCGTGGTGAGGCGCTCGTCCTGGAAGCGCACCTGCAGCCCGGCTTCGCGCAGCTTGGCAGCGAAATCTCGGACGTACTGGGCCTGAAAGCCCTCGGTGCCGTCCATGTTGCGGGGCAGGCCGCAGAGGACGCGGTCCGTCTCATACTGGCGCGCCAGCGCGACGACTGCCGCGACGTTTTTCTCGTCGCCGCGGTTTTCGATGGTGGGCAGGCCCTGCGGCGTGATGCCGAGAAGATCCGACACCGCGACGCCGATGCGCTTTTCGCCCACGTCCAGGCAAAGGATGCGTTTTTCCATGTGACCCCTCTTAAATGATTTTGATGCAGAACTGCGGGCACGCTGCCGCGCAGTAGCCGCACAGGGCGCATTTGGCCGGATCGACGCGGCACTTGCCATCCGGGCCGATGGAGAGCGCCTTTTGCTTGCAGCGCGCCACGCACCGACCGCACCCCTCGCACCAGAAATCGACGAGCAGGCGGCGCGGCTGGGCGTCCAGGCGCGCGAGCACGGCGGGATCGGGCGCGTGGCCCTCGAAGAAATCGCAGTTGGCGTCCACCTCGTCCAGGCTCTGTATGCCCAGGGCGACGCTGTCCAGGAAGGGCAGTGAGAGCGCGTAGCGGAGCGCCTCCTCGCGGCGGGCGATGAGGCTGCCGCCGCCCAGCGCCTTCATCCCGTAGACGCCGATGCCCGCCGCGTGGGCCTCGGCGGCCGCGGCCTCCATTTCGGCGCGCGAGCCGTCCGGGATGCCGACGCCGGCGATGTTGATCAGCGGCATGATGACGTCCACGTGCGGGAAGAGCCGCGCCGAGCGAACGCAGCCCACGAAGTGGGTGCTCACGCCGGTCTGGCCGATCACACCCTTTTCCTTCTGGCGGGCGAGGTATTCGAGCGCCTGCTCGTGGCCGCGCAGAGTGTGGATGGACTCCTGCTCGTGCAGGAGGAAGAGGTCGATATAGTCCCGCCCGATGCCGCGCAGGGCCTTCTCCAGGGAGGCCTGGGCGGTGGCGGCGTCGTAGCAGTAGGATTTGGCGCAGACGACCCAATCCGGGTCGTGCCGCAGGGCGAGGCGGATGGTCTCGTAATTGTCGTAGAGCTCGGCCGTGTCCAAAAAATTGACGCCGCGCTCTCTTGCATGGATCAAAAGACGCGCGCCGTCCTGCGGCCGGAGAGAACGCTGCATGGGGCTGAGCGTGAGCGTTCCAAAGCACAGACGGGAGACCTCCGGCCCGGCCTTCCCGAGGGGACGGTATTGCATAATTATGCCTTCCGTTCGATGGATTCCACGTAGTGGCGCACGAGCTCCTCGAGGATCTCGTCGCGCTCGAGCCTGCGGATCAGGGAACGGGCGTTGTTGTAGCTGGTGATATAGGTCGGGTCTCCGGAGAGGAGGTAGCCGACGATCTGCATGATCGGGTCGTGCCCTTTGGCCTTGAGCGCCTGGTACACGGAAGCGATGATCTGCTCGGCGGAGCTGTCCGGATCCGGCGAAACGGAGTACTGCCTCGTCTCTCCTAGCTTGTTGTTCATATGGCACCGCCCTTCCGCAGATAATACTGCATAGTGTATTATACACCCATGCAGCCGGAAAGACAAGGCGTTTTGGGAAAACATGGCGGCAAATACGCGGAGGGGAGATCTTTCCACGCGCGCGGGCCGCCTAGTCCGCGCGCGGCGGCGCCTCCCGCGCGCCGACGAGGGCGCGACCCACCGATCGCAGCACGCAGACGGCCGGCACGGCCAGGAGCATGCCCGCCGTGCCGAAGGCGCTCCCGCCCAGGAGTACGCTGAGCATGACCGTGGGGGCGCTCAGGCCCGTGGCCCCGCCCGTGATGCGGGGCGTGAGGAGCATGCCGTCGATCTGCTGCACCGCCGCGAGCACGGCGGCGGTCAGGACGGCCCGCCAAAGCCCGCCCGGCAGAGCGCACAATACCGCGGGTACGCCGCCGATCAGCGGGCCGAAGTAGGGGATGCAGTTGCAGATGCCCACGATCAGCCCCAGGGCCAGGAACCCCGGCACGCGGGCCAGGGCCAGACCCAGCGCCGAGAGCGCCCCCACGCACAGGGCCACCAGGGCCTGCCCGCGGATGTAGCCGCGCAGCTCTCCCACCGCGGCGGCGGCCGCCCTCGCGCCCGGGAGTCGCCAGCGCTGGGGCAGGAGCATCTCCGCGCGCAGCAGCGCGCCGGGTTTATCCGCCAGCAGCGAATAGCCCAGGGCAAGGGAGAGCGCGCCCTCCGTCACCGCGCCCGCCACCGAGCCGAACAGGCGCGCCGTGCCCGCCCAGAGGCCGCCCAGGTGCGCCGAGAGGCTGGGCCAATCCAGCGCGGAGAGGCTCAGCCGCCGCGCGCCGTGGGCCTCCAGGAAGGCGTTGAGCCGACCGATGAGCGCGTTGAGCTGGGCGACGGTCTCCGGCATGGCGGAGACGAGCTCCCCAAACTGCGCCGCGACGGGCGGGACCAGCAGGAGCAGCGCGCCCGCCATCAGGCCGATCCCCGCGAGGAAGGCGCAGGCCGCGGCGCGGGGCCGGGACATGCGCGCCTCCAGGCGCGTGGCGATGGGATCGAGCAAAAAGGCCACCGTCGCCGCGCCCAGAAGCAGCCGGGCAGCCAGGGCCGCTTCGCGCCGGAAGCGCCAAAGCAGCGCCGCGGCGGCCGCTCCCAGGGCCAGAGAACGGGCCCAGCGGGGAAACGCGGCGCGTTCCTCCATACGGGACATCTCCTTTCAGACGGTCCGCGCGGCGATCCGACCGGGCCGGACGCCGCGCTCCTTTCCCTTCAGCGGCGGAACAGATCCCCGGCAAAGCGGGCCGCCCGCCTGCCCGCCATGGCGGCGCCGCGCGCGATGCGACGCTGGGCGCGCGGCCCCATCATGCCGTACAGAGACGCGGCCGCGACGCCGAGCATCATGCCCGTCATCAGCCCATGAATGCGCTTCATTCCTCCTCGCCTCCTTCCCCGAAAACGACGATCTCGCCCCCGCGCCGCACGCGGTAAAAGCGCACGGGGATGCGGCCGGAAAAGAGATCCTCCCAATAGCCCGCGGAGAGCTCCAGGGCCTGGACCTCGCCGGTGGCTTCATCCAGCCAGGCCCCCGTGATGCAGCCCAGCCGCGCCCCCGCCGGCGAGAGGGCCCGGGCCGGGAGGCGCGCGCAGGAGAGCGGGCCCTTCTCGAAGCCGCCCTCCGCGACCACGGCCACGTCCCCCAGCACGCGCACGCGGTCCGCGGGCAGAAAGCGCCTGCCCTTCATGCCGAGGTCCACATGCAGGCCGCCGAGGCGGCGCAGATCCGGCGTCAGCTGGGCCGAGAGCACGCGCCCTACGCGCGTCCCGCCGCAGACGACGGGCATCCCTCCGATGGCCCCCAGATGCTTCATGAAAAGACCGCCTCCCGCAAAACGCTTCCTCCGCGGCTCGGGCCGCGATGGGAGCATCTGCGAAAAGCGGTCTGGATATGCTGGCAAGTTCCGGGCAGTGACACGGGTCAAATTTCTGCGCCGATCGGGGCCTGATATGTCTTTGGGTGCTTGAGCCATTGGATCGTCTCTTCGCAAAGCGCGGGCGTATCCAGCCAATAGTCCGGCGCGTAGCCAATGCCCTCTTCGGCGCCGGATAAGAACAGCTTATGTGGGACGCAGCATACGAGGCGCGAATGCGGGAGTTCGTAATGCAGCGTTTCTCCGAACGTGCCCCGTCCGCCTGTGCTCTCTCCGATCCGGACGCAGTGGGGAACGTTCGTCGCCATGGAAACGGCCGCCTCCGCAGAGGAGCCCACCCGCTCGCTGGTCAGGAGGTACATGGCGCCTCCATATGCTCCGCGCGTATCTTCGCCGGACGGGGAGGGGGAGTAAGTCCAATGGCGCGCGCAATCCCGCGGGACCGATTGTCCTTTCGCCCTGAGAATAGCCGGGGAAGAGAGCGTCGCGCAATCCACCCGCCACTGCGCGTTTTCGTTCAGACCGTGGAGAAAACGCTGCGGATAATCGGAATCGCCGCCGCCGTTGTCGTGCATATCCCAGATCAGCCGGGAACGGGAACGCAAGCGGCGTCCCAGTTCTTCAAACTGCGCGGCTCTGGCCTCGCTGTACCCCTCTGCGCCCTCCCAAAACACGGAGGAGCGGACGACGGGGATCCCTTGCGTCTCCGAAAAAGAAAAAACGCCGTGATCGCCCCTGGACTTCGAGGCGCGGCACGGGTGCAGGAGCAGGCGGATCGCCTCGCCCCCGTCATCCAGCACGAGCTCTCGCGTTGGGGAAACGGCCTGGTCTCCGGTCCACGAACGCCTGCCGATGTAATAGTGCGTTTCCCCGCTCGGGGAGAGCGTCGGAAAGAGATGGCCGGAAAGGAGGCGCTTCTCAACCCGCCTTCCCACCGGCAGATCAGGCGCCCGCGATGACACGACGGTGCAGCTCTCTCCCGCGTCTTTCAGCAGGACGTCCGCAAAGTACGCCTTGTACGTATGGGCGAAGGAGGCGCGTTCGCCTTCAGCGGAGCTGATGGAGAGATGCCCGTCGTGAATAAAGGAAAAGCGATCGCGCAGCGCCGAGAGGAAGCCCGAGATCGCCACTGGCCCCTCGCAGCCGCGGATCCAGTCTGCGACGCGCGCATAAGCGGCGGAAAACGAATTCCCCTGTTTTTCCCAGAATTCCCGACCGCTGTACGAGGTGTCCAGAAGATATTGAAACGCGGCCAAATCTTCCAACGCCTGCCGCCGGGAAAGAGTAAAGGAATACGGACGGATATCCTGATCGGGGAAAACGGAGGGATATCCGTCGATCCTGTACGCACGGAACACACCGGTATCCGACATTGTTTTTCCTCCGAAGAAGATCGTTCTATGCGCGCCCTGGCGCAAACGGCGAAGCTATGCTGGCAATTTCCGGGCGGCGCTTCAGCGGCGGCTGGCGTTCTGGTGGAAAAAGAACCCAAGGTCCAGGCGGACTTCCCGCCGGGCGATATCGTCGTTCGTGTAGCAGCAGCTGTCGAAGCCGATCAGCTCGAAGCCCTGGCGCAGATAAAACCCGATGGCGTTCGTGTTGCAGCTCTGCGTTTCCAGGATGAGGGCGCGGCGGCCCTGGCGGACGGCGATCTCCTTGGCGAGGTCCATGAGGCGCTTGCCCACGCCCTGGCCGCGCAGGCCCTCCGAAACCCATAATTCCGTTACGACGAGCCGGTTGGACCATTCCTCCGGGTTCACTTCGATGCAGGCGAGCAGCTCGCCCTTCGCGCCGACGACGCCGAAGGCTTCTGCCTTCTCGTAGAAATCCTGATAGAGGCGGTCCGGGAAATCGTACTCGGCGGGCGTGTGGACGATCTCCCGCTCCGCCTTTTTGCGGACCAGGGAGACCGTGCAGCCCTCGCTGTCCAGCGGGCGGATTTCGACGTCATAGTAGCTGTCGCTTCGGGTCACAAGGGGGATCTCGACGCCCTTCCATTTCTCCTTGGGCAGCGGGACGATCTCGCAGTGCATTTTGTAAACCTCCTTTGTCGGCGCCTGGGCCTGGTCAGCGGCTCTTTTCTGGATAGAACAAGAGAGCCCGAATGACCGGGGCGCGCTTTCCGGATCCCGCCGCTAGGCGCGAAGGCGGCGGAGCCATTCGAGAAAGCGATCCTCCGGCTCGGCCTCGAAACGCAGCCGCTCGCCGGTGCGGGGATGATCGAAGGCGATGCGGAAGGCGTGCAGCAGCTGGCCGCCCTCCACGGGGAAGGGGCTCTTTTTGGGGCCGTAGAGCGGATCGCCCAGGAGCGGATGGCCGATATGCGCCATGTGCACGCGGATCTGGTGGGTGCGGCCCGTCTTCAGGCGGCATTCCACCAGCGTCGCGCCGCGCAGCTCCTCGAGCGTCTCCCAGTGCGTGAAGGCCTCCCGGCCTCCGGGCACGACGGCGAACTTCTTGCGGTCCTTGGGATGGCGGCCGAGGGGCAGGTCGATATCGCCGCAGGGCTCCTTCATGTGCCCGAGGACGATGGCCTTATAGGCGCGCTCCACGCTGTGCGCGCCGATCTGCTCGGAAAGGGAGAGGTGTGCCTGGTCGTTCTTGGCCACGAGCAGGAGCCCGGAGGTGTCCTTGTCGATGCGGTGCACGATGCCGGGGCGCATCACCCCGCCGATGCCGCTCAGGCCGTCCAGGCGGCCGAGCAGGGCGTTGACGAGGGTGCCGTCCGGGTTGCCCGCGGCGGGGTGGACGACCATGCCCGAGGGCTTGTAGACCACGGCCACGTCCGCGTCTTCCCAGACGATGCGCAGGGGGATATCCTGGGGCTCGGCGCGGTCCGGCGCGGCCTCGGGGAGGTCGATGGCGACCGTCTCGCCGCCGCGCAGCTTGATTCCCGCCTTGGTGGGGACGCGCCCGTCCACGAGCACGCGGCCCTCCTCGATGAGGGCTGCCGCGCGCGAGCGGGTCAGGGAGGCCGCTTCGGCGCAGAATACGTCCAGGCGCGCGCCGGGCGCGGCGGTAAAGACCAGAGGCTCGGTCATGGGCGACCCTCCTTCGCGCGGCGCTCGGAGAGAAGCAGGGCGATCAGGCACAGCCCCGCCCCGACGCACACGGCGGCGTCGGCGACGTTGAACACTGCGAAGCGCATGAAGGTCAGCTCGATCATATCCGTGACAGCGCCGTGGGCCAGGCGGTCCCAAAGGTTGCCCGCGCCGCCCGCCACGATGAGGGAAAGCCCGGCGACGGCCGTCTTCCCCAGGCGCGGCGCGAGGAGGAGATAGCACAGGACCGCCCCGACGAGCAGGAGGCTCACCGCGGCGAGGAGTGCCGTGCGGCCGGAGAGGGCGCTGAAGGCCATGCCGGTGTTGCGCACGAAGCGCCACTGGAAGACCCCGGGCAGGACGGCCTTGGGCGCGCCGAGAGGCGCGAGGACGTTCTCGGCCCAGGCCTTGCTCAGGCGGTCCAGGGCGAACACGGGCGCGCATATCAGCGCGGCCGCGAGGAGACGTTTGGGGTGCATGCGTTTCTCCTTTTGATCGGTTCAGACCTTGGCGCGGACGATTCGGATCATATCCGCGAGAAAACTGCTGATGCCCGGCATGGAGCGCACGAGCAGGCGCTGCAATGTGGCGGCGAGGGCCGCGCCGAGCACGGTGAAGCCCAGGGCCAGGCCCACGCCCCGCGCCAGGCCCGCGAGGAAATTGCGCCAGAACAGGCGTCTGCGGCTGGACAGGTATGCGGCGTACTCGGCAAGGCCCATCTTTTCCATCTGCCCGACGAGCGCCTCCATGCGCTCCGCCAGGCGCGTTTCCTCCCCGTTCACGCGCGACGCCTCCCTTCGCCGTTTTTCCTATTTTGGACAAAACGCGAAGAACGCATGCGCGCGGGGGCCCTTATGCGCAAAGAAGGCCCGTCCCCAAGGAACAGGCCTGCGAAAACACGAGAGGAGCGGGATCAGTCGTCGAAGAAGGAGACGCCCTTGAGGATCGTCGCCTGCTCCTCGACGAGCTGGCGGAAGCGGGCGCGGTACTCCTCGATGCCCTTGCGGACGGTATCGGCCTCGGCCTTGGCGGTATCGGCCTCGGCGCGGGCGGAGGAGAGGATGGCCTCGGCCTGCTCTTCGGCGCCGGAGATCTTCTCCTCGGCCTCGGTCTTGGCCTTGGCGATGGTCTCGCCGGCGATGCGCTCGGCGCTGATGAGGGTCTCGCGCATGGTGGCTTCGACCTTCTTGAAGTAGGCGGCCTCGTCCACGAAGGGCTCCGCGGGCTCGGAGGGCTTGGCGGCCTCGGCCTCGCGCAGCTTCTCGCTCAGGGACTGGTTCTCGCGCACGAGGACATCCAGCTGCTTGGCGAGCTCGTCGAGGAAATCGTCCACTTCGTCCTGGTTGTAGCCCTGCTTCGCGGTTGAGAAATCCTTCTCGCGGATGTCGTTGCTCGTGATCATAGCAAAATCTTCCTTTCTTTTGCGTTCGCTGGGAATGGCCGAACCGGGCGCCGACGCCTTAGAGGACGAAGGCGAGCAGCCGGTAGAGGAGACTTTGGAGCAGCCGGATGGCGGCCACGGCGAGGATGACGCTGATATCGATGCGCAGGCCCGCCTCGATAAGGCGGCGGGAAATGGGCCGGAACGGCGCGACGATGGGCTCGCAGAAGCGGCTCATGAAGCGGTAGAGGGGGGAATCCGGCCGGACGAACCAGCTCATCAGCGCGTAGACGACCAGCGCCATGCTGATGATGTTGAGGAACATGGAGACGCCCTCAAAAACGCGGGAGATGATCTCTGTGCGCATAGGCGGTCCCTCAGCGGTCGTAGTCGTTGGTATAGGCGATGTCCACGCTGGTGGGGGCGATGAGGTAGGTGCGGTCCGAAGCCTTGCGCAGCGTGGCGTTGAGGGCGAAGGCGGCGCCGCCCAGCGTGTCGATGGCGCGCTGGATATAGCGGTCGTCCATATCCTCGAGGTTGAGCAGCACGCTCTTGCCCTCGAGCAGATCGGAGATCACGTCGCGGCACTCGTCCAGCGTGTGCAGATAGTAGACGATCATATGGTGCCGGGAATCGGCCCGCGGGCCGGAGGGCATCTGCCTGGCGGGAGCCGCGTTTTCCCTGCGGCGCTCGGCGGCGCTGCGGCGCGCAGGGGCGGGAGCAGGCGCAGGCGTGGGCTCGAATTCGAGCTCGTCCACGATCTCGGGCTCCTGGCGGCTGGAGACGCGGCTGCGCTCGTCCGATGGGTAGCGCTCGAAAGGATCCTCCTGCGAGCGGAACGAGGAGACCGGGCGCGGGGCGTTGCGGTAGCCCTCGCGGCTCAGGGAGGCGGCGCGGCCGCTGCTCCCAAAGGACGAGGCGGAATAGCCGGAACGGCTGCGGAAGGACGTGTAGGAGCTCGCCTCGGAAGAGGTGGCCCCGTAGCGGGAACGGTTCTCCCGGGCGGAGGCGCGGCGCGTGGACGCGCTCGCGGCGGGCGCCTTCTCCTCTTCGGGTTCGTCGTCCACGAGCCCGATCAGCTCCAGCAGACGGTTAAAACGGCCTGTATTGCGCGCCATGCGTGCGTTCCTCCTTAATGTGTCTCTTTCCGGCCCGCGGCCTCCCGCGCCCCGAACAGCGCGGTCCCCAGGCGGACCATGGTAGCGCCTTCCTGCGCGGCGACGAGGCAGTCGCTGGACATCCCCATGGAGAGATGCCGGAACTCCGGGCCGCGGAAGGACTCCTCCGAAAGCCGGTCGAAGAGCTGCCGCATGCGGCGAAAGAGCGGCCGCAGGGCCTCCGGATCCGGCGAGATGGGCATGATGGCCATCAGCCCCTCCAGGCTGAGGGCGGGCAGGGCCGCGATGCGCCGCGCCAGGGGGAACACTTCGTTTTCGGCAACGCCGAATTTCTGCTTTTCCCCCGCTATATTGACCTGAATGAACACCTTCAGGTTCCCGCCGGCGGCCTCGAAGCGGCTGGAAAGCGCTTCCGCCAGCTCCAGGGAATCCACCGACTGCACGCGCTCGACAAGCCCGACAATATATTTTACTTTATTCGTCTGCAAATGTCCAATCATATCGACCGCAAACGAAGGATTTAACAGGGAGGCCTTTTCCCGCAGCTCCTGGACGCGGTTTTCGCCGATGTGGGTGATGCCGCAGCGGGGCAGGAGGTTGATGGTCTCGGGCGTCTGCGTCTTGGTGGCGGCGCAAATCTCCACGGGGCCGCGGCCGGCGCTGGCCTCGTCCAGACGGCGGCGCCAGAGCGCGGCGCGCGCCATGAGTTCTTCTTCCCGCATGGAGATCGCCTCCTTTGCGATGCAAACTGATCCCAGCCCGCGTGGCTGCGAGGACCCCTTTGGGGCCGGGGTAGCCGACCGGCGATTACCGATTCCGATTGTGGGAGCGCCCGACCAAAGGGAGGGCTGAGGGCGAGCAAACCGAAGGTATTGCCGCCCGAAACCCGCGCACAAGAGAAACGCAGGGCGCGGGGCGACGCCAGAGGAGATCGGCCCGCGTAGCTGCGGCCCAGCCGAAGGCTGAGGTCGCAGCCGCCCAGAAGGGAGGGCGCGAAGCGTCCCGACTAGCGGTTGCCGATTCCGAAGGAGATCGGCCCGCGTAGCTGCGGCCCAGCCGAAGGCTGAGGTCGCAGCCGACGTCAATAGATCATCACGGTCATGCCCTCGTACAGGGCGTCGGACTGCATGGGCTGCACGAGCGCCAGGCCCTTGGAGCGGTCCTGGGAGAGCACGTTCACCTGCACGAAACTGGTGATGCCGTAGCTGCCCTGCACCCAGACGCCGTACTGCCCGTTCTGCAGGGTGAGGGCCCGGATGGGCACGGAGAGGCCGGTGATATGGATACCGACCTTGGCGCTGCCGGCGCGCTGGCTGACCAGCGGCCCGATGGGCTCGTTGATGGCCAGCTGGATGATGACCTCGCTGCCGGAGCGCTGCACGCCGGCGACCGTGCCGGTATAGGTGATATCCTCGAAGCCGTCCATCTGGAAGGAGAGTTCCTGGCCGTTGACCGGGCTCCAGGAGGTATCGCGCGAGAGGAGGCAGACGTACCATTCGTCCGAGGCGACGATGCGGTAGACCTGCTCCGAACGCTTGGATTTCTGCGCCATGACGGAGGGATCCCCGTTCATGATCTTGTGCAGCATCTCCGCGGAGACGGAGGCGAAGGTGTCCTTGGTGAGCACGGTCTCGTAGCCGTCGAAATAGAAAGAGACGATGCCGGCGCGGTCCGCGGTGGCGTTGGTCTTCCAGGAGGTGATGGAGCTCTCGCGCTTCTCCTCGTCGGCGTAGAGCTGCTGGAGCTTGGTGTCCTCCAGGCGGTTCTGCTTGAGATAGGCCTGGCGCGCGGCCATGGTGGAGCGCAGGTCGTCCTCGAGGATGGAGAGGTTGCCCGAGGCCCGCCCGGAGACGAGGCTCTTGAGCTCGCGCGCCTTGAGGGCCACGTTCTCGCCCAGGCGGTCGAGGGAGGAATCCGTGCTCTCGTCCAGGAGCGTCAGGTGGTAGGCGCGGATGCTCTCGCGCGTGGCGGAGAGCTTGTTCAGTTCTTTTTGTATGTAGCTGGTCGTATAAATATCCGCGATGGGCGTGCCGATGGAGACCTGCGCGCCCTCGGCGGCGATGTACTCCACGCGCTCCAGGCCCTCGTAGGAGGAGACGAGCTCGTCGCGGATGATGACCACGTCCACCGTCTGGTTGTCCGTGGAGAAGCCCGAGCCGACCACGCCCTGCGTCACGCGGCGGGGCATGTTCTGGTACAGGAGGTAGGCGATCACTGCCAAGAGCAGGATCAGCAGGAAATAAAACCTGCCGGTGGCGCGCTTTCTTGCCATGGTACGCTCCTTTTATCGCGATCCCGGGCGCGGCGCGCCCGGGGGACATATAAATACTATTCTATTATACTCCCTTTCGGCTGCGCGCGCAACCCGGCCCGCGCGGTTGACAGCTTCGCGCCAAGGTGGGATAATCGGGCAAAAGGGGGCGGACAAGATGGGTACGGGAAGCCGCGTGGCGTTCACGGTGCTGGGCAGGCAGATCTATTGGTACGGCGTGCTCGTGGCGCTGGGCGTGGTGCTGGGCGTGCTCACGGCGAGCCTGCGCGAGAGGCGCGAGGGCCTGCCGCGGGACACGGCGATGGATTTCGCCCTGGTGTGCATGCCTGTGGCCATCGTCTGCGCGAGGATCTATTACGTCGCCTTCGAGTGGAGGCAGTTCGCGGGGAACCTCTGGAGCGTGTTCGATATCCGCTCCGGAGGCTTGGCCATTTACGGCGGCGTGATCGGCGGGGCCCTCGCGGCCGTGCTCGCCAGCCGCAGAAAGAAGATCGCTTATGGGCGGCTGGCCGATCTCGTCGCGCCTTCGCTCGCTTTGGGGCAGGCCATCGGCCGGTGGGGCAATTTCTGCAACCAGGAGGCCTTCGGCGGCCTGGTGACGGCGGCTCGGTGGCAGTTCTTCCCGGCGGCAGTGTACATCGAGCGCCTGGGAGAATGGCACATGGCGGCGTTCTTCTATGAATCCGTCTGGTGCTTCGGGATCTGGCTGCTGCTGGAGATCCTCGTGCGGCGCGGGGTGTTCGACGACCGCCGCCGCGGGGACGTGTTCTTCTGGTACGCGGCCCTGTACAGCGCCGAGCGCGCCGTGGTGGAGGGCCTGCGCACGGACAGCCTCTACTGGGGGAGCGTGCGCGTCTCCCAGGCGCTCAGCTGCGCGATGCTCATTTTCGCGGCGCTGTGGTTCTTCCTGCGCGCCGGGAAGGGCAGCGCGTCACTGCGGACAACCGCCGGCGGAGACGGCCCCACGGCCTCCCTGCGGCGCGTTGCGGGCCCGGACCGCGCCGCGGCGGCATGGCTCGCCGGGGCTTGTCTGACGGGCGCGCTGGCGCTCTTCGGAGCCATGGGAGGCTTCACGCGCGCGACGGCCTGGATGCTGGCCCTGTGCGCCGTGAACCTGGTCTGCACGTGGATGATGTACCGCCGCCTGCCGCGCGCCGCGCGTCCGCGCACGGCCGAAGGGAACTGAGGAAGGAGAATGCGCTATGGCGATCGTGACGGGCGTCCGGGCCTTTCGGGGCATCGTGTGCCTGCAGCTGGACGGGATGGAGGCGGCGGCCATCCGCGAAAAGGACTTTGCGGAAATGCCCCTGGAGGAGGGCGACGCCGTGGACGAGGAGGAGTACCTCGACCGCATGGCGGCGCGGCAGATGAAGGACGCCTGCTCGATGGCCCTCAGCCTGCTCGAGGCCAGCGAGAAGACCAGGGCCGAATTGGAGCGCACGCTCCTGCGGCGGGGCATCGTGCCGGGGGCGGCCCGGGCCGCCGTGGAGCGCGCCGCGGAGTACCGCTTCGTGGACGACAGGCGCTACGCACAGCGAACGGCGGAGCTCAACGCCGCCAAGGACGTGGGCGTGTACGCGCTCAAGCGCAAACTCCGGGCCAAGGGCGTCTCCGAGGAGGACGCCGAGGAGGCCCTCGGCGCCTTTGACGACGGCCAGCAGAAGGCCGCCTGCGCCCGCGTTCTCGCCAAGATCCGCTATCGCTACGAGGAAAAGCCCGCCCGCGAGGCCCGCGCCAAGTGCGCCCAGGCCCTCGCCCGGCGCGGGTTTTCCTGGGACGTCATCTCCGCCGTCCTGGAGGAGCACGGGTTCTCTGACGAAGAGTACTGAGGAGGCGCCGTGGGAAACGCCGAGGGGCGCTGCCCCTCGGGCACCCCGCCAGGGGGAATGATTCCCCCTGGCCCCCTCACTTGGGGGAAAGAATATAAAAGGCTCCGGTATCCTTACGACAGGATACCGGAGCCTTTTTCAAGAAATCCCCCAATATGGGATTCTTAAGGGTCCTTGGACCCTTAAGCGGGGCACGGGGGCAGAGGCCCCGCCGCAGCCCCAACTACCACCCTCCGCTTGCGGCAGTCTCGCGCCTCAGTCGTCGTTGTCGAAGGCTTCGAGGCCCTTGCGGGCGGCGGGTTTGGAATCGCCATGGCGCACGAAGAGCATGGTCACAAAGGAGAGCGCGGCGAAGACAGCCGCGTAGGGGAAGAGCACAGACAGCCCCCAGGCGTCCATGAGCCAGCCGGAGAACATGGGCGTGACGATCTGCGCGGCCATGCTGGCGGTGTAGTAGAAGCCGGTATAGCGGCCGGTATCGCTGTTGCGGGCCATCTCCACGACCATGGGGAAGGAGTTGACGTTGATGGTCGCCCAGCCGATGCCGGCCAGGGCGAACATGGCGTTCATCAGAAGGGCGGGGCTGTCCGCGCGCAGGAAGGCGGCGACGCAGAACGCCGCGGTGAGCATGAGGATGCCCGCGAGGATCATCTTCCTGCGGCCGAAGCGCGTGGAGAGCACGCCGACCGGCAGGTAGGAGAGGATGGCCGCGCCTTGGGCGATGATGAGGGTGAAGTTGTAATCCAGCCCCAGGACCTTGCCCGCGTAGACGGAATACTTGCTGCTCACCGCGTTGTAGGCCATGAACCAGAGGACGATCGAGGCCAGGAGGAACAGGAGCGAGCGCCTCTGCGCGGCGGGCATGCGTCCGCCGGAGGAGGATTCCTCCCCGTCCTCCTCGATGCCGTTTTCGCGGCTGACGGCGCGCATTTCCTCGACGAAGCGGTTCTCGCGCACGGTGGCCATGAACGCCGCCAGGGACAGGAGCATGATGCCCGCCACCGCCAGGAAGAAGCCCCGGTAGGGCATGAGGGAATTGCGCACTGCGCCTGTGGCCATGACCGTGCCCAGGATCAGGACGAGAATGCCGCCCGCGCTGCCCATGAGGTTGATGATGGCGTTGCCTTTGCTGCGCAGAGGCTTGGGGGTGACGTCCGGCATGAGGGCCACGGCGGGCGAGCGGAAGAGCGCCATGGCGATGAGCAGCAGAAACAGTATCCCCATAAAGAGGATGAGAGGCGTGCGGCTCTCGCGGGTCACGGCGGCTGCGTAGGCCTGGCGCGCCGGGGCGACGTAGCTGGTATAGGCCGGGTCGGCGGAGCCGTCCTCCGCGGTCGTGCGGATGGCGGCGAACTCCTCGCGTGTGTAGAGATCGGCGAGGACGAACTCCTCGCCCTCGTGGGTGCGCAGCGGTTCCCCGCCCACGCGGTCGTAGACGGCCTCGAGCCCGGCGGGGTCGTCCACCACGCCCGCGGCGCCAAGGGCCTTGAGCTGCATACCGTCCGCGGCGGTCAGCGCCGAGAGCAGCAGGCACGCGGCGATCGTCCCCGCGAGGATGAAGGGCGTGCGCCGGCCGACGGGCGTCTTCACCCTGTCGGAAAGCGCCCCGAACAGCGGCAGCAGGAACAGCGCCAGGATGTTGTCCAGCGCCATGACCACGCCGGACGCCGCCTGGCTCATGCCGAATTTGTCTGTGAGGATCTTGGGGATGATGGTGTCGTACGCCTGCCAGAAGACGCAGATGAGAAAGAACGCGAAGCCGACGCAGAGAGTGCGGCGCGTGTTCAGCTTCATACGGGAGCCCCCTTTGAATGGATGTGTGCCGTTGCTCTTCCCATCATACACCCGTTTGGGCGCTTTCGCAACGGGAACGACCGCATTTCGCAACACAGGGGCGGTTGACGCGCGCGGCCGGGGCGTGTACAATCAGATCCACACGGCACGAAAGGCGGTTCAGCATGGGCAAGTACGACGGCTATCTTATCGCGACAGATTACGACGGCACCTTCGCCGAACGCGGGGAGATCTCCCCGGAAAACGCCAGGGCGGTGCGGTATTTCCAGGAAGAGGGCGGCCTCTTTACCGTGGCCTCCGGCCGCTCGCCGGATTTCCTCTGGGCCAAGCGCGAGGTGTTCCGGGCCAACGCGCCCATCATCTCCATCAACGGCACCATGATCAATTCTCACGAGGATATGCGCGTTCTCTGGGAAAAGCCCCTGGACCAGGCGGCGGAGGATTGGCTCGTCCGCATCGTGCGCGAGACCGAGACCGAGAACGTCGGCATCATCGGCGCCGACCGGGAGACGAGCATGTGGGCCAAGGATGCCGAAAAGGCCCGCCAGCGCCCCTGGTACAAGGTCCATACCGAGCCTTTGGAAGAGTTCGTCCGCGCCGTGCCGCGCCCCTGGTACAAGTTCCTCTTTATCCAGGAAGCCGAAAAGACCGTGCGCGTCATGGAACAGGCCATCGCCATGGCCGGGAGGGATTACACCTTCGACCGCAGCTGGCCCGAGGGCCTGGAGATGCACGCCAAGGGCAGCGGCAAGGGCGAGTGCCTCGCCGAGCTGCGCCGCCTGATCGGCCGCGAGGGACTGACCATCGTGGGCGTGGGCGATAACGAGAACGACGTCAGCCTCCTGCGCATGGCCGATATCGGCTACGCCGTGGCCAACGCCACGCCCGAATGCAAGGCCGCCGCCGACCGCCTCACCGTCTCCAACGTGGAGAACGCCATCGCCGCGATCATCGAGGAGTTGGCGTAGGAGGGGGACGCCAAGGGCTCCGCCCCTGGACCCCGGCAGAGGGCGCTGCCCTCTGCACTCCTGCTTAAGGGCCAAGAGCCCTTAAGAATCCCGTATTGGAGGATTTCTTGAAAAAAGCTCCGGTATCCTGTCGTAAGAATACCGGAGCCTTTTATATTCTTTCCCCCAAGTGAGGGGGCCAGGGGGAATCATTCCCCCTGGCAGGGTGCAGGGACGGAGTCCTTGCCGAAGGTCCAGGAGGCGGAGCCTCCTGGCAGGAGTGCAGAGGGCAGAGCCCTCTGCCGGGAGCCCCCGGCTCCTCCCCCCCAGCCGCAGTGTCAGACGAGCGCGGCCATCTCGTCGACGCCCTCGAGCACGACGCGCAGGGATTCGCGCCAGAAGGCGACGTCCGCCACGTCGATGCCGACGGTCGCGGCGACCTCGCGGACGTTTCCGGCGCCGGTGGAGCGCAGGAGTTCGTCGTAGAGGGGCAGGAACTCCTTGCCCTTCTTCTGGTAGATGGCGAAGATGCCCTTGCCGAAGAGGAGGCCGAAGGCGTAGGGGAAGTTGTAGAAATCCAGCCCGGCGGAATAATAATGCGGCTTGCAGGCCCACATATAGGGGTGCATGGCGTTGGGATCCAGGCCGT
>CACZOT010000112.1 GCA_902782795.1 uncultured Eubacteriales bacterium
CCAGCGAGAGGAGGAATTCCCCGCCGCCGGTGTCGTAATCCAGAATGCGCTTGTCCGGCCCCAAGAAGGAGCGCGCGATGGCCTCGTAGCTCCAGGGCAGCTCCGGCTCGCCGGAATAACGCCCCGCGATGTGCGAAAAATCCCAGCCGTGGATGTGGGCGCAGGCCTCTTCGGCCTCCCATTCCCGGCGCAGCTGTTCTTCGTTCATTTTGTGTTCTGCTCCTTTCATGATCGCGTTTTTCAGCGTTCATCGGCGCAGAAGCGGCAGCCCTCCAACGATCGCTCGATGCGGACGGCTGCCTGCTGCCGCGCCGAGCCCCTAATTCGTTCGCGCATGTGAAACTCCTTTCCTCCAAAGGGGTCCCTCACAGGAGCGTGCCCCTGTAGAGCCCGCCCGTATGCGGGCCGGGGGCCTTCTCCCCGGCCAGGAAGGCGCGGCGGGCCCCCTCGGCCTGGGCCGCGCTCTCGATGGTGAAATAGAGCGTGTGGAAATCCACGCCCCGCAGCGGCCTGTCGGCCGTCCAGAGGGGCACGGAGTTGAGCATGGTGGTGTACGTCCGCTCGTGGCACAAGAGCGGGAAGACGACGCCTTTCCGGTCGCCGAGCTCCGGACGCCCGTCGCAGGAACCGCAGCCGCGCTCGCCCCGGTTTGGGCAGCGGCGCAGGCGCATGAGGGGCAGATACCCGTAGGCGAGGGCTCCGCGCGGGATCTCTCCGCCCAGGGCGCGCACGGCCTGGGCGCTGATCTCGAAGGAGACGGTGCAGCTCCGGCACCCGGCGCGCGCGTAGGTGTCGAGCGCGGCGCTGTTGCTGATGTTGAGGCCGAAGCCTCCATGGACCGGGAGCCCCAGGCGGCGGGCCAGCTCGATGCCGTAGACGTTGTCCGCGACGAGGGCGCTAAGCCCCTTGTCCCGCAGACCCTCGACCAGCCGGTCGATCCGCTCCTCGTCCTCGGGGAAGAGCGCGGCGGGCGTCTCGCCCAGGAGCTTCTCTCCAAGGCGCGCGACGCAATCCGGGTGGCGGGCGATCTCCTCCACCGGCAGGGTGATCTCGTCCCAGAGTTCCGGCGCGGCGATCTGATCGAGCCGCTCGAAGCGCCCGCGCAGGCGAGGCGTCTCCGGGGCGGCGTGCGGCGGGAAGGCGGGCAGGGGCGCGTCCAAGAAGGGCTTGGGGCGCGGGGCTTCCCGCGCTGCCAGGAGCCGCGCGAGGGCCTCGCGGCGCATCTGGTTCCACTGTGAAACGCCGACAGCGAGCCCTGGCGCGATCTCCGCCTCAAAGGATCGCAGGAAGAAGGGCGTTCCGCCCATTTTTTCCAGCGATCGGCGCGCGGCCTCGGCGCTGGCGGGCACGCTTCGGGCGGGTTCGGGAACGGCCCCGCGGACCAGGACGCGGTCCTCCCCGCAGGCGCAGCTGAGAGACATGGCCTCGCCCTCGGCCAGACGCACGCGCATATCCACCGGCACGCTCTGGCGCTCGGCGCGGTACGTCTCCCGCAGGCGGCCCAGCACGGCGGCGGACTGCTCGGCGTCCTCCTTCGAGCGCACGCCGGACATGTTCGGCCCGCGCTTGCCGACCAGGTAGCCGTCCGTAAAGCCTCCGCGCGAGAAGACGCGCCGCAGGGTGTCCAGATCGTACTCCTCGCCCGCGAGCGCCCGTCGGCAGGCTGTGACGGCAGCGGCCACGTATTCCGGCCGCTTCATGCGCCCCTCGATCTTGAAGGAGGTGACGCCGGCCTCAACGAGCTCGTGGATATGGCCGATGTGGGACATATCCTTGAGGGAGATGGCGTAGGGACGGCCGCCGCAGCCGAAATCCAAGCGGCAGGGCTGCGCGCACAAGCCGCGGTTGCCGCTGCGCCCGCCGAGCATTGCAGACAGGTAGCATGCCCCGGAGAGAGAGGTGCACAGGGCCCCGTGCACGAAGGCCTCGAGCTCCACGTCCACGCGCGAGGCGATTTGTTCGATCTCGCGCAGCGAGAGCTCGCGCGCCAGCACCACGCGGGAAAAGCCCAGATCCCGCAGGAATTTGGCTCCGTCCACGTTGTGGGCCACGGCCTGGGTGGAGGCGTGCAGCTCGATTTGCGGACAGCGCTCGCGCAGCATGCGCATCACGGCCATATCCTGTACGATGGCCGCGTCCGCGCCGCTCTCGGCGACGGCGCGCAGCTCCTCCTCCAGGGCGGGCATCTCGCTGTCCAGGACGATGGTGTTCACCGTCACGTGCACGCGCACGCCCCGGGCGTGGCAGTAGGAGACGGCTTCGGCGAGGCTCGTCTCGCCGAAATTCTCCGCGTTGCGGCGGGCGTTGAAGCCTTTGCCGCCCAGATACACCGCATCCGCGCCGCAGCGCACCGCGGCCTCCAGCTGCTGCGCGCCGCCCACGGGCGCGAGGATCTCAGTGCGTGGCATGGCGTTCATCCTCCCATATTGGCAGTGCGCCGCCGCAGGAGATCCCCCTCATGGAGCTCCAGCGGACAGGCGAGGGTATAGGGCTCGCCGGATCGGTTGGCCTTTTCGCAAGGCAGGCCGTCCGGGCCGATAATACCAGAAACGGTGAAGCACCGCACGGGCAGGCCGGGGGAGAGGACTTCCAATTCCTCGCCCGCGGAGAAGACGCCGTGCTGCTCGATGGCGGCGCGGCCGTCCTCCCAGGAGACGACCCAGCCCGCGTAAACGCAATCGGCCAGATAGTCCTCGCGGCCGTCGTGGCCCCAGGCCAGATCGCCAAAGTAGAAGCCGGTGGAGTAGGGGCGGTGGCTGAAGCAGTCCAGCTCCGCGAGAGCCTCCTCGGCGGTCATGCGGCCGTCCAGGAGGGAGCGGTAGGCGTTCACGACCGTGGCGACGTAGTATTCGCCCTTCATGCGTCCCTCGATCTTGCAGGAGGAAACGCCCGCGGCGGAGAGCTCGTCCAGGAACGTCGCGGCGCACAGGTCTTGCGAGGAGAGGATGGCCGCGCCGCGCGGGTCTTCCCCGATGGGCAGGCGCATGCCCGGGCGCGTCTCCTCGACGAGGGAATAGCGCCAGCGGCAGGGCTGGGTGCAGCCGCCGCGGTTGGCGCTGCGGCCCGTCAGATACGCGCTGAGCAGGCAGCGCCCGGAATAGGCCATGCACATGGCCCCGTGGATGAAGACTTCGATCTCCACGCCCTCGGGCAGAGCCGAACGGATGGCGCGGATATCGTCAAGGGTCGCCTCGCGCCCGAGGATGACCCGCTTCGCGCCCAGTTCCGCCCAGACGCGCGCCGCCCGGGAATTGAGGCAGTTCGCCTGGGTGCTGACGTGGAGCTCCAAGCCGTGGGCTTCCTCCCGCAGGAGGGAGAGCATGCCCAGATCCGAGACGATGGCCGCGTCCGCTTCGCACGTCCCCAGGAAGCGGGCGTATTCGCGTGCGGCGGGCAGGTCTCCTTCGGAGAGGAAGGCGTTGGCGGCGACGTAGAGGCGCTTGCCGAGAGCGTGGGCGTATTTCGCGGCCGAGATCACGCCCGCGCGGTCGAAGCCGGTCTTGGGCGCGCGCAGCTGCAGGCCCGGCCCGCCGATGTATACGGCGTCCGCGCCGAAGGAAAAAGCGGTGCGCAGGCAGCGCGTGTCCCCCGCGGGGGCGAGCAGTTCGGGCATGGAAAGGCGGCCTCCTCGTCGCGAGATCGTTCTTCTGGATATTGTAGCATAAATCCGCGCGGGAAAAAAGCCTTTGCGGGATGGGCGCGGGGGCTGTATAATATCATCGGGAGACCAACAGGGAAGGGGAGAAAACGCGCTATGTCCAGCTACGTTACCCGCAAGACCCCCGGCGATACCGAATGGTTCCGCCGGGACCGCTTCGGCATGTTCATCCATTGGGGGCTCTACTCCATGCCCGCGCGGCACGAATGGATCAAGAACCGCGAATGCATCCCGGAGGAGAAGTATGACAAATACTTCAAGTATTTCGACCCGGATCTCTACGACGCGCGGGACTGGGCCCGCCGCGCCAAGGCCGCGGGCATGAAGTATGCCGTGCTCACCTCCAAGCACCACGAGGGCTTCTGCATGTTCGACAGCGCCTATACGGACTATAAGTGCACGAACACCCCCGCCGGGCGCGACCTGGTCCGGGAGTACGTCGAGGCCTTCCGCGCCGAGGGGCTCAAGGTCGGCTTCTATTATTCCCTCATCGACTGGCATCACCCGGATTTCCCCATCGATATGCTCCATCCGCGCCGCAACGACCCGGATTGCCTCGAGCAGAACCAGGGCCGCGATATGCGCCGCTACGCCGAGTACATGCGCAACCAGGTGCGGGAGCTGCTGACCAATTACGGCAAGATCGATATCCTCTGGTTCGATTTCTCCTACAGCAAGCAGGAGCCCCTGCCCGGCCGCGAGTGGATGAAGGGCAAGGGCAAGGACGATTGGGAGGCCGAGAAGCTGATCGAGCTGGTCCGGTCCCTGCAGCCCGGCATCATCATCGACAACCGGACCGAGATCGAGCAGGATCTCTGGACGCCGGAGCAGTATCAGCCGCTGGAATGGCTGCGCCACAAGGAGACCGGCGAGCTCGTCACCTGGGAGGCCTGCCAGACCTTCTCCGGCTCCTGGGGGTATTACCGCGACGAGAGCACCTGGAAGAGCCCGGAGATGCTCATCCAGATGCTGGTGAACACCGTCTGCATCGGCGGCAACCTCCTCATGAACGTGGGGCCGACTTCCCGGGGCGAGTTCGACCCTCGCGCGCGCAAGGCCCTGCAGGTCTACGCCGACTGGATGCACGGCAACGCCCGGGCCATCTACGGCTGCACCCAGGCTGAGCCCGAGTTCGTCGCCCCGCGCGATTGCCGCTTCACCCAGTCCGAGGACGGGAAGCGGCTCTACCTGCACATCTTCGCCTATCCCTACGCGCACATCCAGCTGCGCGGCCTGGCGGGCAAGGTGGATTACGCCCAGTTCCTTCACGACGGCAGCGAGATCCTCTTCACCGAGGGCAAGGTCGCGCACTTCAGCGAGGGCGCGGCCGAGGCCGAGGATCTGCTGGTGCTGGAGATCCCGCCCGTGAAGCCGGACGTGGTCGTGCCAGTGATCGAGCTGTTCCTCAAGTAGCGATCGCCCGCGGGGCTCGCCGAAGGCGGCGGCGCTTTTGCGCCGCCGCCTTCGGCTCGGCAGAG
>CACZOT010000113.1 GCA_902782795.1 uncultured Eubacteriales bacterium
CGTCCGGAGGACGATCAGGCGCGGGACATGTACTCGCCCGTGCGGGTGTCGATCTGCAGCAGGTCGCCGATCTCGACGAACAGCGGCACCTTGATGGTGAGGCCGGTCTCGACGGTGGCGGGCTTGGTGGTGTTGGAAGCGGTGTCGCCCTTGAAGCCGGGCTCGGTGTTGGTCACGCGCAGGGTGACGAAGTTCGGCGGCTCCACGGAGAAGGGCGCGCCTTTGAAGAAGCGCATGGTGACGGTGTCATTCTCCTTGACGTAGGGGATGGCGTCCTCGACCTTGTCGGCGGAGAGGGCGAGCTGCTCGTAGCTCTCGTTGTCCATGAAGTAGTACAGGTCGCCGTCGTTGTAGAGATACTGCATCTCCTTGGTCTCGATGATGGCGCGCGGGAACTTGTCGGTGGGGTTGAAGGTGCGCTCGAGCACGGCGCCGGTCACGATGTTCTTGATGGTGGTGCGCACGAACGCGGCGCCCTTGCCGGGCTTGACGTGCTGGAAATCGACGATCGTCCAGACGCCGTTATCCATTTCGACGGTGAGGCCCTTCTTGAAATCGCCAGCAGTTACCATGGGGGTTCCTCCTTAAATTGTTTAATCGATCTTGATCAGTTCTTTGGGGGCGGTGACGGGGTTGATGTAGCCGTCCTCGGTGACGAGGACCATATCCTCGATGCGCACGCCGCCCAGGCCGGGGATGTACACGCCGGGCTCGACCGTGACCACGTGGCCGGGCTTGAGGACGGCCTCGCTGCGCGTGGAGAAGCCGGGGCCCTCGTGGATGAACAGGCCCACGCCGTGGCCGAGGCTGTGGCCGAAGGCGCCGGGGTAGAGGGGCTCGAGGTAATCGCGCGCGACGGCGTCCACATCCTTGCAGTTCACGCCGGGCTTGACGTAGGCCAGGGCGCGCAGCTGCGCTTCGAGGACGGCGTCGTAGATGGCGCGCAGCTCGTCGGAGACCTTGCCGATGGCGATGGTGCGCGTCATATCGCTGCAGTAGCCGTTCACCTTCGCGCCGAAATCCAGCGTGAGCAGCTCGCCCTTTTGCACGGGGCGGTCGCTGGGCACGGCGTGCGGCAGGGAACCGTTGGGGCCGGCCGCCGCGATGGTGGAGAAGGCGTTGCCCTCGCTGCCGAGCTTGAGCATGTAGTAATCCAGCTCGGTGGCGATCTCCTTTTCCGTCATGCCGGGCCTGATGTAGCCCATGAGCTTGGCCAGCGCGTCGCAGGCGATCTTCGCGGAGCGGCAGATGGAATCGATCTCGCCGCGGTCCTTGATCTGCCGGAGCACCTCGGGCTTGTTGGCCAGGGAGACGAACTCCACGCCGGGCAAGGCGGCCTGCCAGCCCTGGAATTCCTCCACGGTCATCTTGTAGGGCTCGTAGGCGAGCTTGGTAAGCCCGGCTTCCTGCAGAAGCGAAGCCACCGCGCCTTCCGGCGTCACGCCCGCGCGCGTGCGGACGCATTCGCAGTCCAGCGCCTGGCGGGAGACCTGCTCCACATAGCGGAAATCCGTGAGGATGACCTGCTTCTCCGGCAGGATGAGCAGGCAGCCCTCGCCGGTATAACCGGTGAAGTAGCGGATGTTCTCCTCCTTGGTGACCAGCGCGGCGCGGACGCCCTCCGCGGAGAGCTGTTCCAGGAGACGGGATGCCCTTGCGTTCATGGTATAACACCCCAATCGCAAAATATGCGGTAGTATTTTACCATATATGCGGCCCCAGCGCCAGATGAACGGGCTATACATAACACATTTTTTTCACGGCGAGGGGAAAATTTGGGCCCGGGGCTGCGCGCGGCTTGCCGCGGGGGCGGGATCTGTGATACACTGCACGGGATGGGATGTCTTGCGCGGGGGAGGCGGGAGGATGCGGCTCAGGAGGATGCGGCTCAAGGGGTTCCGGCTCTACGAGGAGGCCGTCTTCGCCCCCTGCGAGGGCATCACCGTGCTCGCGGGCGATAACGCCCAGGGCAAGACGGCCGTGCTCGAGGCCGTGCAGCTGTGCTGCACGGGGCGCTCCCATCGCACCGTGCGCGACGCGGATTTCGTGCGCGCGGGGGGAGAATGGGCCAGCGTGGAAGCGAGCGTGGACCGGCCGGACGGCGAGCACAGCGTGCGCCTGGTCTTCTCCCCGGGCGAGCGGCGGCGCATGTTCATCAACGGCGCCCAGGCGGCCCGCTCCGGCGAGCTCATGGGCCACATGATGGGCGTGCTTTTCTCCCCGGAGGATCTGCGCATGGTCAAGGACGGCCCCGCCGAGCGCCGCCGCTTCGTGGATATGGAGCTCTCCCAGCTCAAGCCGTCGTATTATTACGCCCTGCAGCGCTATAACCGCGCTTTGAACCAGCGGGGCAACTGCCTGCGGGACGGCGCGCCGGGCGAGATGATCGATCTGTGGGACGAGCAGCTCGCCGAGACGGGCGCGCTGATCATGCGCGAGCGCGCCGCCTTCCTGGAGGTGCTCGCGCGCCACGCAGCCGAGGTCTACCGCGACGTCTCCGACGGCGCGGAGCGGCTGGAGGTGCGCTACCGCGGCAACGTGGATTTCGACGCCGACGAGGCCGCCCTGCGCCAACGCCTTCAGGACGAACTCTTCGCCGCGCGCGAGACGGACCTGCGCCGCGGCGTCACCACGCGCGGCCCGCATCGGGACGATGTGGAGCTGCGCCTCGGGGCGATGGACGTGCGCGCCTTCGGTTCCCAGGGCCAGCAGCGCACGACCGCGCTCTCCATGAAGCTGGCGGAGCTGCGCGTCATGCGCGAGCTCTCGGGCGAATGGCCCATCCTCATGCTGGACGACGTCATGAGCGAGCTCGACCCCGGCCGCCGCCGCCGCCTGCTCGGGCACCTGCCCGGCGTGCAGACGTTCGTTACCTGCACGGACGAGGAGGACCTCGCCGGGGCCGAGATCGGCCTGAAGATCCAGGTCGCCGGGGGCCGCCTCCATTACCCGGAAGGCTTGGAGCCCGCCGGGGAGGAGAGCGCCGCGCCAACGGAGGACATCCCGGACTTTCTGCGCGATTGACGTCCGCGCGAAAATTTCTCCCGGAAAATTTCGCTCCGGCTATTGACAGAACCCGGAAATAGGAGTATTATAGTTCCTGCAACCGCCAACAGGGCGTATGTGCAAGATGCTCTGGGAGCATAGCTCAGTTGGGAGAGCACTTGCCTTACAAGCAAGGTGTCACAGGTTCGAGCCCTGTTGTTCCCACCAAATGCGGCCTGGTAGTTCAGTTGGTTTAGAATGCCAGCCTGTCACGCTGGAGGTCGAGGGTTCGAGCCCCTTCCAGGTCGCCATACGCCTTGGTAGCTCAGTAGGTAGAGCAGCAGACTGAAAATCTGCGTGTCGGTGGTTCGATTCCGCCCCAAGGCACCACAATATGCGGTAGTAGCTCAGTTGGTAGAGCGCCACCTTGCCAAGGTGGAGGTCGCGAGTCCGAGTCTCGTCTACCGCTCCATTTTTTATC
>CACZOT010000114.1 GCA_902782795.1 uncultured Eubacteriales bacterium
ACTTTTAACTCCGATCTTACTGACGCTCTCGCCGCGCGAGATCGCCCTGCTTGAGGAAAACGAGGAGGCCATCCGCGACGCGGGCTATGAGATCAGCCTCTTCGGGGAGCGGGATGTGCGCATCACCGCGGTGCCGTACATCCTCGGCAAGGCCGAGATGCGGACGATGCTTCCGGAAATGCTGGACGAGCTGTATAACCTGCGCGGCGCTCAGCTGGACAAACGCCTGCACGCCATCATCAGCCTGTCCTGTCGCAAGGCCATCAAAGGGGGCGACAGCCTCACGCAGGCGGAGATCGAATCCCTGGTCGAAGCCATGCTGGCCAGCGGCGCTCCGCCTACCTGCCCGCACGGGCGGCCTGTGGCGCGCATCATCACCAAGAACGAACTGGAGAAGATGTTTTGGAGAACGTGAAGCCGCCACTGATTGTTATCGCTGGTCCGACGGCCTCAGGCAAATCCGCGATCGCGATGGAGATCTGCCGTCGCGTCGGCGGGGAGATCGTCTCCGCGGACAGCATGCAGCTCTACCGCGGCATGGATATCGGCACAGCCAAACCCACGCCCGCCGAGCGCGCCGAGGTGCCTCACCATATGTTGGACGTGCTCGCGCCGACCGAAAAAGCCACGGCTTCCGAGTACGGAATTGCGGCGAAACAGTGTGTTCGGGAGATCCTTTCCCGAGGCAAAACGCCCGTTCTCTGCGGCGGGACAGGGCTCTACATCGACGCCGTGACGCGCCCCATGCGCTTCTCCGCGCCGGGCGATGAGGCCCTGCGCGCCGAGCTCCACGCGATCACCGACGGGCCGGACGGCCGACGCGTCCTCCATGATCTGCTGGCCAGGGAAGACCCAGAGGCAGCAAACAAACTCCACGAAAACGACGTGCGCCGCGTGGTGCGCACCATCGAGAGCGTGCGCTTGACTGGCATGACGCAAGCTGAACTCATCGCCGCGGATGAAGCGCGCACGGGCGAGTTCCGGGAGATCGTTTTTGCCCCGGAGTGGCCGCGGGAAGAACTCTATCGGCGCATCGAAGCACGCGTCGATGAAATGCTGCGCCGAGGCCTCGTCCGAGAGGTGCAAGCTCTGCTTGATACGGGCGTCACCGCGGACATGACCTCCATGCAGGCCATCGGATATAAGGAGATCGCCGCGGCGCTCAGGGGGCTCTCTACGCTAGAGGATGCCGTCTCGCGCATCAAGCAGGGCACGCGCAATTACGCCAAGCGTCAAGGCGCCTGGCTGCGGCGCGACGGTCGCGTGCGCTGGATCAGCGCGCCGGGCCGCGGCTCGGGGGACATCGCCAGAGAGATCATCGCTGTGTGCCAAAGGGAAGGCATCCTATTTTAATCGAAGGAGAGACCCAATCCCATGCAAACCACCATCGAAGAGAGGATCATCGCCGCGGAGCAGGCGCTCGCGCCGACCTTCGCGCGCCTGGACGCCATCGAGATCGCCAACACGCGCCGGGTGCTGGACGCCCTGCGCGAGGAGAACATCGCCTACCGCCATTTTGCGCCGACGACGGGCTACGGCTATGACGACATCGGCCGCGACGCGCTCGCGCGCGTTTTTGCGCGCGTCTTTGGGACCGAAAGCGCCATCGTGCGCCCACAGATCGCCTCCGGGACCCACGCCATCGCCTTGGCGATGCAGGGCGTGCTGCGCCCAGGAGACGTACTCCTGTGCGCCAGCGGTCGCCCGTACGATACGCTGGAAGAGGTCATCGGCCTGAGCGGCATGCCCGGCAGCGGCTCGCTGCGCGATTACGGCGTCGAATACCGCGAGTGTCCACTGGCGGAGGACGGTTGCGTGCAGCTGGAAAAGGTCGTCGGTATGATCGACGAACGCGTGCGCCTTGTGCACATCCAACGCTCCCGAGGGTATGCTTGGCGGCAGGCGCTGACGGTGGAGGAGATTGATTGCGTGGTCGAAGCCGTACACGCCGCATCACCGCGCGCCGTCGTGTTCGTGGACAACTGCTACGGCGAGTTCACGCAAACTCGCGAGCCGAAGGCCGATCTTCTGGCCGGTTCGCTGATCAAAAACCCCGGCGGCGGCATCGCGCCGACCGGCGGCTATATCGCAGGGCGAGCCGATTTGGTCGAGCTCGTGGCCAACCGTATGACCTCGCCGGGCATCGGAGCGGAGGTCGGCTCCTACGCGGCCAGCTATCAGCCGTTCTTCCAGGGGCTGTTCATGGCGCCGCATACGACCGTTCAGGCGCTTAAGACCACGGCGCTCGCAGGCAAGGTTTTCGCGGACATGGGTTATGCCGTGGAACCGGCCTTTGACGCGGACCGCAACGATATCATCGAGGCCATCCGCCTGGAGAGCCCGGACAAGCTGATCGCCTTCATGCGCGCCATCCAGGCCGCTTCTCCGGTGGACAGCAACGTCGTGCCCGAGCCCTGGAGCATGCCCGGCTATCAGGACGAAGTCATCATGGCCGCGGGCACGTTCGTAGCGGGCGCGTCCATCGAACTTTCCGCCGACGGACCGCTGCGCGCGCCGTATATCGCGTATATGCAGGGCGGGCTGACGTACGCTCACGGGCGAATTGCCGTAGCCGCTGCAGCCGAGGCCATTTGTTAACAGTATCTTCATGAAACAGAAGGGCAGGGGAGAGAAATGAACGCGCAATCCAAGCGCTGTCTGCTCGACGATACAAAGCCCTGCACGGGCTGCGGCGAATGCGTCCGCTGTGATTTGGATCCGGAGAAGCTCTGCGACAACTGCATGAAGTGCGTCAAAGGCGACGCCGAGTACCGCGCCATCCGTATCGACCGGGTCATCGTCGATGAAGACAAGAACGCCTGATCAAAAAATCGTCCAGGAGGAGCTCTCCAGGACGTTTTTTCTCTTGACAAAGGGTGGGGTGTGGCAGTATAATCTATTCGCAAAAGGCAGCTTTTACGAATAGATACGACCTTCTGAAAGGGATGCGTCCGAAAAATGCCCAAAAAGAGCCCGACCTACGCCCAGCAGACCGCCCAGCAGAATACGCTGCGTGTTCGCGAGATCGCGCACGAACTTCCCGTCATGTGCGAGCGTTTTCTTATGGCGATCGAAGACCGCACGTCTCCCTTGACTCGCCTCGGCTACGCGCGTGATCTAAAAACGTTTTTCCATTTCCTGCAGACCGAGTATCCGGAGTTCGCTGTGGATTCGCTCCGCGACCTGCAGCCGGCGGATCTTGACCGCATCACGCCGGACCATTTCCGCCATTATGCCGAATACCTCACCTATTATATCGACGCCAATGACGAGGAACATAAAAACGCCGAGCTCGCCAAACAACGCAAGCTCTGCTCTTTACGTTCCTTTTACAATTACTGTTTCCGCAATCAGCTGATAAAAAGCGACGTTAGTCGGTTAATCGAACTACCAAAGCGCCACGAAAAACCGATCCTGCGCCTGGAGGTCGACGAAGTCGCGCGCATGCTGGATACCGTGGAAAACGGCGCGGCGTTCGACGGCCGCCAGCAAAAATACAACGAGCACACGCGCCTGCGCGATCTGACCATTCTCACGCTGTTCCTGGGCACCGGCATCCGAGTCAGCGAGCTGGTCGGCATCAATATTGAGGATATCGATTTCTCCGTGAACGGCTTTCTCGTCACGCGCAAGGGCGGTTCCCAGGCAATTCTGTACTTTCCGGACGAGGTTTCGGAGGCGCTGAAGCGCTATCTCGTCGAACGCCGTAAGATGGACGCCGCTCCCGGCCACGAAAACGCCCTGTTCCTCTCCCTGCAAAAGAAGCGCATCGGCGTGCGCGCGGTCGAAAACATGGTAAAAAAATACGCTCTGCAGATCGCGCCGCTCAAGACGCGCATGAGTCCTCATAAGCTGCGCAGCACCTTCGGCACCAATCTCTATCATGAGACCGGCGATATCTACCTCGTGGCGGACGTGCTCGGCCATTCGGATGTCAACACGACGCGCCGCCACTACGCCGCGATGTCCGACGATCGCAGACGCATCGCCGCAAAAGCGGTGAAACTCCGGGAGGATAATGAAAACAGACCAGATTCCGAAAACAATCAGTAACAGAATACGGTCTGTTTAAGCCATCAAAACGGCCTCCGCCATGGTCGACGGAGGCCGTTTTGTTCTCTTTATCGGGCTGCGCGCGCAGCAGCGATGGCGCCGGTGGCGAGTTCGTCGCAGCGGTTATTCTCCACGTTGTCCGCGTGCCCTTTGACACGGATCCAACGGATTTCATGCGTTCTGCTCAACGCGATCAATTCTTCCCAAAGATCACGGTTGAGCACGGGCTTTTTA
>CACZOT010000115.1 GCA_902782795.1 uncultured Eubacteriales bacterium
CCGGCGCAGGCGTGGGCAGCGCGGGTTCGGGAGTGGGCGTCGGGGCGGGGGTGACGACCGGCTCGGCCGTCTCGTCCGGCGCGGCCGTATCGGTGACGGCCGGCGCGGCGCTGGGCGCGGGCGTGACGGTCGTATCGGCGGCGGGGGTCCTGTTCCAGGGATGGAAGACCACCAGCAGCACGATCGCCGCGATCACAAGAAGGACGATCACGGGGATCAGTATGCGGGACAAACGGCCTGATGCGGGGCTTTTACGTCCTCTCGGCATGGAAATTCACCTGTACCTTTCTGCCGCGAACGCGGCGTCAGCTTCGTAGATAAACCAGATACGCCAGCGCGAGATAGAGTGCGATATCTATGACGCACAAGGCGGGCATAACGATGCGGAAGGCGAGCTTTTTCGTCTTGTGGCGGAATACGCGCATGCCCAGGAACGCGCCAGGCGCGCCCAGGAGCGAGCCGCTGAGGAAGAGCGTGCGCTCGCGCACGCGCCAACGGCCTTTGACGGCGCGGTGCTTGTCCACGCCCATGAGCGCGAAGGCGACGAGGTTCGCCGCCGCGATCCACACGGCCAGGGCGGGAGAAATGGTCCGCAAAATGTCCATCGCGCGCGTTCAGCCTCCCGGTGCATATCCTCATGTATATTTTACACTTTTATACGCCGCCTGTCAAATAATTGCAATAAAAAGACACACTTGGTCAATTCAGACAGATTCGGCGACGTTTGGAACGGAAATCCTTGCCACCGAAGGTGGGATGGTGTATCCTTGAACATGCGGGCGGCATGTCCCGCCGCGCGAAGGAGGAGGATCAAACGATGCTGAGGATCACGAATCTCGTCAAGCGATACGGGCCGGGCCGTCCTGCGGTGGACGGCGTGAGCCTGAACGTCGCGCCGGGCGATATCTGCGGCTTCATCGGCAGAAACGGCGCCGGCAAGACGACGACCATCCGCTCGGTCGTGGGGGCGCTGCCCTTCGACGAGGGCGAGATCGTCATCGACGGCGCGAGCGTGCGCACGGACAGCATGCATACAAAGGAAGTCACCGCCTACGTGCCGGACGACCCGGAGCTCTACGGGTTCCTGACGGGCGAGCAGTACATCCGCTTCGTCATGGATATGTGGCGCGTGCCGGAAAAGGAGCGCGGCCGGGCCGGAGAGCTTGCGGAGCGCTTTTCCCTCACGAACGACCTGCCCACGCTGATCTCCGCCTATTCCCACGGCATGAAGCAGAAGCTGGCCATCATCGCGGCGCTTTCCCACAGGCCCAAGCTCCTGGTGCTGGACGAGCCCTTTGTGGGGCTGGACCCCATCGCCGCCCATACCTTCAAGGAGCTCATGGGCGAGCTCTGCCGCGAGGGCGGAGCGGTGTTCTTCTCCACACATGTCCTGGAAACAGCGGAAAAGCTCTGCAACCGCGTCGCCGTGATCCGACAGGGGCGGATCGTGGCCAGCGGGGATATCGACCGCGTCCGGGGCGACCAGAGCCTCGAGGACGTCTTTTTGGAGTTGACGGAACATGATGCGTGACGTTTGGCTTCTCACGAAGCTCCACTGCACCGAACTGCTGGGGTGGAACCGCGCCCTGCGCGCGCCGCGGGGGAAGGAGCGCGCCAAACGAATCGCCGCGCTGGTCGCCATCCATCTCGCCGCCCTTCTGCTTTGCGGATATGTCGGAGCGTTCGCGTACCTGTTGGTCCGCGGCCTGCGCATGGCGGGCATGGGGGACGTGTACCCGGCCCTGACGGCGGCGATGGTCAGCCTGCTGACGTTCATCGGCGCGCTCACGCGCACGTCCGGCACGCTCTACGGCTGCAGAGACCACGATCTCCAGGCCGCGCTGCCCGTTTCCCGAAACGCTCTGGCCCTGAGCCGCGTGCTGCGCCTCTATCTGTACGACGGCGGCTTCGCCATCCTGGCGCTGGTTCCGATGACCATTGCCTGGGCCGTCGCGGCGCGGCCGAGCGCGCTCGCCGTGGCGCTGGCGTTTTTGCTGATCCCCTTCCTGCCGCTCGCGCCGATGGCCCTGGGCGCGGGGGTGGGCCTGCTGTTTTCAGGCGTGGCTCGCCGGACCGGGGGTGGGAACGTTGCCAAGACGCTGGCGCTCGTCGCCCTGACGCTCGCCCTCCTCGCGGGCTTCTATTACGGCGCGTGGCTCCTGGGCAACGCGGTGGAGGAAGGCGGAGAGGAAGCGCTCGTCGCCATCCTGAGCGGCGCGATCTCGCCCGTGCAGGCGATCGTACGGCAGGCCCGGCTGGCAGCGCTCTATACCGCGGCGCTGAACGGCCCCTCCGCGTCCGCTGCGCTCGGTCTTGTCTTGATCGGCGTTGGCGCCGCAACCGTGCTGCTCGTCCTCTACGCGCCGCGCATGGAATTCTTCCAGCGCCGCATTCTCTCCGCGCGCCGCGGCCGCGCCGTGCGGTGGCAGGAAAGGAGCGCGGGCGTCCTCGCGGCCCTCTGGCGCAAGGAACTCCGGCGCATGTTCTCCTCGACGACGATCGTCCTCAACACGGCCTTCGGGTACGTCCTGCCCGTGGTCGCCGGCGCGGCCATCGCCCTGAAGGGCAACGCGGTGATCGACCTTCTGGCGTCGACCGTTCCGATAGACTTCGGTCGGTTTATTGCGCCGGGGCTGGCGCTGGCATTCGCCTTCTGCGTCGGCACGGGGAACATCGCCG
>CACZOT010000116.1 GCA_902782795.1 uncultured Eubacteriales bacterium
AAGACCGCGAGCTCTTTAAGGAGATGTGCCAGTCCATCGGTGAGCCGGTCATTCCCTCCGAAATCACCTATCAGCTTGAAGAAGCCAAAGCCGCAGCAGAACGCATCGGCTATCCGGTCGTGCTGCGCCCGGCCTTCACCCTGGGCGGTACGGGCGGCGGATTCGCCCACACGGAGGAAGAGCTGATCGAGCTGGGCACCAACGCCTTCAAGCTCTCGCCGATCCACCAGGTGCTCATCGAAAAGAGCGTCATGGGCTACAAGGAGATCGAGTTCGAGGTCATGCGGGATTGCACCGGCAAGGCCATCACCATCTGCGGCATGGAAAACATCGACCCCGTCGGCGTGCATACGGGCGACAGCGCCGTGGTCGCACCGATCATGTCTCTGAGCGACCGCGACATGAAGATGCTCAACGACAGCGCCATCAAGATCATCAAGGAGCTGCAGATCGCCGGCGGCTGCAACGTGCAGTTCGCCCTGCACCCGGAGACGAGCGAATACTTCCTCATCGAGATCAACCCGCGCGTCTCGCGCTCCTCGGCCCTGGCGAGCAAGGCCTCCGGCTATCCGATCGCCCGGGTGACGGCGAAGATCGCCGTGGGCATGGAACTGAGCGAGATCGCCATCGCCAACACCACCGCCGCCTTCGAGCCGAGCCTGGATTACGTGGTCGCCAAGCTCCCGCGCTTCCCGTTCGACAAGTTCTCCACCGCCCAGAACACCCTGGGCACGCAGATGAAGGCTACGGGCGAGGTCATGGGCATCGGCTCCACGCTGGAGGAGTGCCTGCTCAAATCCGTGCGCTCGCTGGAGACGGGCGTGTGCCACCTGCATATGCCCAAGTTCGATCCCATGGGCGAGGAGGAGCTCTTCGAGTACATTTCCGTCTTCCGCGACGACAGCCTCTTCGCCATCGCCCAGCTCATGCGCCTGGGCGCGGATATGGAGCGGATCCACCGCGTTTCCATGATCACGCCCTTCTTCCTGGAGGCCATTCGCCGCATCATCGATCTGGAGGACGTCACCAGGCGGGCCCGGGCCGATATCGCCGCCCTGCGCCGCGCCAAGGAGATGGGTTTTTCCGATAAATACATCGCCTCTCTCTGGAACATGCTGGAGACGGAAGTGTTCGCCCTGCGCAGGGAAAACGGCATCGTCCCGGTCTACCGCATGGTGGATACCTGCCACACGGGCGCCTACATTCCGTACTTCTACTCCAGCATGCAGGGTACCATGGCGCCCCGCGAGAGCGGCAAGGAGAAGATCGTCGTGCTGGGCGCCGGCCCGATCCGCATCGGCCAGGGCGTGGAGTTCGACTATTCCACCGTGCACGCGGTGCAGACCATCCGCAAGGCCGGCTACGAGGCCATCATCATCAACAACAACCCGGAGACCGTCTCCACCGATTACACCGCCGCCGATAAACTCTACTTCGAGCCGCTCACCGTCGAGGACGTCATGAACGTGCTGGAGTTCGAAAAGCCCCTGGGCGTGATCGCCTCCATCGGCGGGCAGACAGCCATCAATTTGGCTCAGCCCCTCGCCGACCGTGGCGTGAAGATCATCGGCACGGACTGCGCTGCCATCGAGCGCGCCGAGAACCGCGATTCCTTTGAAAAGATCCTTGAGGAATTGCACATTCCCCAGCCCAAGGGGCATGCGGTCCTCCGGGAGGAGGACGGCGTAGCGGCGGCGGAATCTATCGGCTATCCGGCCCTCGTGCGCCCGAGCTTCGTGCTGGGCGGCCGCGCCATGCAGATCGTCGAGAACGAGGAGCAGCTGCGCCGGTACCTGCGCGCCGCCTTCGCGGTGGACCCGGAAAAGCCGGTGTTGGTCGATAAGTACATCGCGGGCAAGGAAGTCGAGGTGGACGCCATCTGCGACGGACGCGATGTGTTCGTGCCCGGCGTCATGGAGCTCGTCGAGCGCACGGGCGTGCATTCCGGCGATTCCATCAGCGTCTATCCGCCCTTCAGCATTTCCGACAAGGTCAAGGGGCTGATCCTCCAGTACGCCAAGAAGCTGGGCCTGGGCATCGGCATCCGCGGGCTGTACAACATCCAGTTCATCGTGGACAAGCAGGAAAACGTGTACGTGATCGAGGTCAACCCGCGCTCCTCGCGTACGGTGCCCTTCCTGAGCAAGGCCACCGGCTGGAGCCTGGCCGACATCGCGACCGAGGTCATGCTCGGCATGAGCCTCAAGGAGCTGGGCTTCTTCGACCTCTACCCGGAGGAGAA
>CACZOT010000117.1 GCA_902782795.1 uncultured Eubacteriales bacterium
ATCTCCTCCGGCGCGGCGGTGTGGGCGGCCATCCAGATCGCGAAGCGGCCCGAATCCGAGGGCAAGACCATCGTCGTGCTCCTGCCCGATACCGGCGACCGCTACCTCTCCACTCCCCTCTTCGCGGATTGACGCGCTTGCGCTATAATGGTGCCGTCCGCCGCGGGTCGCGCGCGGACGGCATGTTTTGAGCCGAGAGGAGAGAAGGAGAACATGATCCCCACGAAAGAGGAAGCGCAGAAGCTCCTGGAAACCTACAATTCGGACCCCTTCCATCTCAAGCACGCGGCCATCGTCTCCGGCGTGATGGAATATTTCGCCAGGGAGCTCGGCTATGGCGACGAAGCGGAATTCTGGGGCATCGTCGGGCTCCTGCACGATCTGGACTTCGAGCGCTGGCCCGAGGAGCATTGCCTCAAGAGCCAGGAGCTCATGCGCCAGGCGGGCCTGGACGAGCGCATCGTCCGCGCCACGGCCAGCCACGGCTGGGGCATCACCGTGGATATCCGGCCCGAGCACACCATGGAAAAGGTCCTCTACGCCACGGACGAGCTCACCGGACTCATCGGCGCTGTGGTCATCATGCGGCCCTCGAAGAGCGTGGCGGACCTGGAACTCAAGTCCGTGAAAAAGAAATTCAAGACGGCCAACTTCGCCGCGGGCTGCTCGCGCGAGGTCATCACCAAAGGCGCGGAGCTGCTTGGCTGGGAGCTGGACGATCTCATCTCCCGCACCATCCTCGCCATGCGCGCCACGCCGGCCGCCACCTGGAACGATTAAGGAGGCTTCGCACCCATGATCTCGACCCGCGGACGCTACGCCCTGCGCGTGATGATCGACCTGGCCGAACACCGCAACGGCCGCTTCCTCCCCATGAAGGACGTGGCGGCGCGGCAGGAGATCTCCCTGAAATACCTGGAGAAGATCGTGCCGCTGCTCACCGCGGCGGGGCTGGTGGAAGGCCAGCACGGCAAAGGCGGCGGCTACCGCCTCACGCGCGAGCCGGACGAGTACACCGCCGGGGAGATCCTGCGCGTCTGCGAGGGGGACCTCGCGCCGGTCAGCTGCCTTCTGCCGGGCGCGGAGAAATGCCCGCGCGAGGCGCAGTGCCGCACCGTGGGCATGTGGCGGGAATACTATCGCCTCACCAACGAGTTCTTCGACGGGATCACCCTGGCCGATCTGCTCGGCGGGGACCCGGCCCTGGATTACGTCATCTGATCCTCCCTATGCAGGAAGCAGGAGCGGGCCGCGCGGGCCCGCTCCTGCTTCTTCGCGGTTTATAGGCTGTAGCCGCTGTCGATCGAGAAGGGCTGGATCAGAAGGCGGGAGAGTTTCTTTTCGTACCGGTCGAACAGCCAGCCGGCGGCCCGGCCGCAATCCTCGACCGATCCGAATTCCCACCAGGCGAAGTACCGCACGCACTTGACCGCGCGCGTCAGCTCCCGGGGCGGCGCGCCGCGCTCCACTCCGTCGAACGTATAAAATCGCTTGCACGCGCGCACGCCGAGGCAGCCCGGCTGCGCGGCCATTTCCGCCCGCAGCTCCCCGAACAGGGCCTCGAACTCCTCCGTGCGATCCGGCCTGACCTGAAAAGAAAGCAGCTCCGTGAACAAGGCTCTCATCACGCCTTCTGTTTGAATTTCTCCCCGCACTTGCCGCAGATGACGGTCTTCTCGCCCACGCCGCGCGGCATCTTCAGGAGGCTCTTGCACTTGGGGCAGTGGAAGTACTTCGTGGTGCGGATGTTCTTCATGCGCGTGACGAACTGCCGCACGCTGACGGCCGCCTTGTTCCAAAGGCGCTCGAACGCGGCGTTTTCCGCGGCGCGCGCGGTGTAATTGCGGCTGAACATGCGGAAAAACGCCCAGACGAGCGCGGCCGTGGAGACAAGACTCAGGATGGTCGAATGCAGGAACATATTGAGGATCACGACGATCAGGCAGCCGTACACCAGCACGCGGTTGAGCTTGTCCGCGCCGCCGTAGCGCCCCTGCATCGCCCTCTGCAGGCCATATTTGAGCTTATCGAAAAAAGACATTGCCTTTCATCCTCCTCTTGCGATCGCTGAGAAAAATTGTATCCACGTATGCCGCGCCTGTCAACGGTCCGGGGCGTCTTTTCACAGCCAGGTCACAATTCTTGCGCCTTGCGCGGTCTTTTCGGCTGTTTTCCCGCCCTCCGTCACCCGGATTTAACGAATTTGGGCCTTGCGCCCGGGGCGGGTATGGTGCTATAATATTGCGTGCTGTGATATCAGCTTTGACCGAAGGAGGTGTAAGGTATGGGCAAGTTCTGTGAGGTGTGCAAGAAGGGCGTGCTGCATGGAAACAGTGTCAGCCACGCGAACAACAGGACGAAGAGGACTTGGGCTCCCAACATCCAGAATGTCCGAGTCATCGTGGACGGCACGCCCAAGCGCATGTCCGTTTGCACCCGTTGCCTGCGGAGCGGCAAAGTCGAGCGCGCGATCTGATCGCCGTCCTCCCCTTTGCTCCGCGAAAAAGCGCATAGAAAGTACCGGCAGCTGCTGTGGCTGCCGGTACTTTTGTTTTGCCTAGCAGCCTCCCATCGTCCAGAGGATCAGCCCCGCCGCGATCATCGCCACGCCGACCAGAGCCGCCCACACGCGGCCCGGCACCGTGAGCAGAAGCAGCAGGGCGCCCAGAACGAACAGGATCGGCCCGCTGAGCGAACGGAGCGATTTTCCGGTGCGCATTGCGCGTCACCTCCCCACCCGCAGAGTATGCGGCAGGGGCTCTTCGGGGAACACCTGCGGAGATGAGCGGCCCGGGAAACGCTTGCGCGCAGCTCAGAGGCGGCCTTTGGCCGCCTCTGAGCTGCGCCGCCCTATAGCCCGCGCGCGCGGCCTCCAGGGCATCCGTTGCTCCGCAGCCCGCGAGACCGATTCCTGGTCGTTCCTGTTCCGCCCCGGCTTTGCCCGGTGCAGGCTCCATCCGCCCTGGGCCGGCCTTCTCCCAACCGCGCCTGCCTGGGCCTGATCAAACGCCGAGGATCATGCGGCGGAAGGAAAGGCGCCCCAAGGAAGCGGTCTCGCGGGCCGCGTACGCTCGGCCAGATTCTTCTCCTCGCGCGCGGGCGGACCCCGCTGCGCCTGCATGTCTGGAGTTCGCCGCAAGAAAACGCCGCGGTATGAACGGCGCACAAGGGATCCGGTCTCGCGGGCCTCGTGCGCTTCGCCTTCCACTGACGATGCGTGCGCGGGCTATAAGGCGCGGGAATGGGGAACGCCCTTCAGGGCGTTCCCCATTCCCGCGCAGTTCACATCCAATCGAATCCTATTCCGCTTCCCGCAGAGCGCGCACGAACGCCTCCCGGTCCTTGGCGCGGAAAAACGCCGAACCCGCCACGAGCACGTTCGCCCCCTGGCGGACGCATGCCGGCGCGGTTTTCTCGTCGACGCCGCCGTCCACTTCGATGAGGGTTTTCGTGCCCGCAGCCGCGATCATCTCCCGCACGCGGCCGATCTTCTCCACCGTCGCCGGAATGAGCTTCTGTCCGCCGAAGCCGGGGTTCACGGTCATCACGAGAACGATATCCGCCTCTGTCAGGACATACGGCAGGCAATCCGGCGCGGTGCTGGGGTTGAACGCCACGCCGGCGAGGCAGCCCTTCTCGCGAATGTGCGCGAGCGTCCGATGCAGGTGCGTGCAGGCCTCCGCATGCACGGTGATCGCCTTCGCGCCAGCGGCGGCGAATTCGTCGATGTAGCGCTCCGGATCGGCGATCATCAAATGCGCGTCGCAGAAGACGCCCGTGCTCGCACAGGCGCGCAGGATCCCCATGCCGAAGGAGATGTTGGGCACGAACAAGCCGTCCATCACATCGAAATGGAGCCAATCCGCGCCGGACGCGCGTACCGAGGCGACTTCCTCCCCGTATTTGAGCGGATCCGCCGCCAGAAGCGACGGGGCGACCTTAATCATAGCGTTCCCTCCATCTCGTTCGCATATCTTCGTAGAGCGTTTTGTAGCGGTCCATGCGCGCCGGGCAGATGCGCCCCTGCGCGGCGGCTTCGCGGGCCGGGCAGTCCGGCTCGTAGAGGTGCACGCAGCCGATGAAGCGGCACCTGCCCTCGTAAGGCACGAGCTCGGGCATGTAATCCTTGATGGTCTCCGGCTCCATGAGCGGCAGCTCCAGGAGGCTGAAGCCCGGCGTGTCCAGGGCCATGCCGCCGCCCGGGACGGGCTTGAGCGAGCAGGAGCGCGTGGTGTTGCGTCCCCGCTCGATGCGCGCGGAGATCTCCCCCGTCTCCTCGGAGAAGCCGTACAGCGCGTTCAGCAGCGAGCTTTTGCCCACGCCGGACTGCCCGCCCAGCGCGTGCACCGTGCCCGCGAGCTCCTCCCGCAGGGCGTCGACGCCCTCGCCGGTCTTCGCGGAGACGGCGCAGCGCGTCACGCCCGCGCCTGCGTACTCGGCGAGTACGCGCTCGGCCGCTTCCCGGTCCTGATCAGCCTTGTTGACCACGATCACCGGCCGGATGCCCCGCATGCACGCGAAGATCAGCAGCCGGTCCACAAGCAGCAGATCCGGCTGGGGCGTTCCCGCGGCGACCACGGCGCAGAGCACGTCGATATTGGCCACGGGTGGGCGCACAAGCTCGTTGCGGCGCGGGAGGATAGCCTCCAGCCAGCCGTCCTCCTCGCCCCGCCCTGGCGTGAACTCCACCAGATCTCCGACCATGGGCCGGAGCCGCTTGTGGCGCAGCTTGGACTGCGCCCGCAGCGGGTATTCGCTTCCGTCGGCGGCGCGCACGGTGTACAGCCCGCCCACGCCGCTGAGGATCACTCCCTGCAAAATGCCAATCCTCCGTTTCTGTAAATCGCCTCAGCGGAACTCGACAAGCCGCTCGGCGGCGAGCTCCCCGGCCAGATAGATCTCCACGGTATGCATGCCCTCGTATCGGCTGTAGAGCGTGATGGAGACGACCTGCTCCCCCGCTTCGGCCAGCGCCTCGCGCAAAGCGGTGCGCGAGCCGTCGGCGTCCACGAGGACGAGGCGCACCTCGTCCCCCTCCTTTTCGGCCGCGAGATGGAGCTCCACCTGTGCCTTGAAGGAAGAGGCCGGGTCCAGCTCGGATACGGTCAGATCCACCTCGGCGCCCATAAGCGCGCTCGTATCCCCTGCCAGGGACTGGGAAAGCACGGTGTCCGGCGCGAAGGCGTCCTTTTGATAGGTGATCGCGCCGGCCGCGAAGCCGTTCACCTCCAGGAGGATCTGGGCGTCCTCGAGGGACATGCCCGTAACATCCGGCACGATAGCGCTCCTGCCGCTCAGGACGAGGTTGACCGCGGTCTCTTCCGAGGCGAACATGCCGCCTTCCGGCGTCTGGGTGACGACGGTGCCCTCGGTCTGCTCGGAGGCGGCGTAGGTGACGCTGCCGACGGTCAGGCCCGCGGCCTCAAGATGGGCCTGGGCTTCCCCTGCTGTCTGGCCGAGCACGTCCGGCACGCGCACGGTATCGCTGCCCGTGCACACGTACAGCGTGATCCGCTCCCCCTCGCCGAGGGCTTCCCCCGCTTCCGGGGTCTGGGCGATGATCGCGCCCAGGGGCACGTCCTCGCTCTCGGCCTCGACGATGGTATAGGGCAGGCCGCTCTCATCCAGGAGATCCGCCGCGGTCTCGATATCGTACCCGCGCAGGGCGGGCGCCTTCCTGCCGCCGTGGGTGCGCCGGTAGAAATCGCGCCCGAGCACGAGCCCGGCCAGCGCGATTCCCGCCACGACCAGCACGGCGATGGCCAGCAGGCCGAACTTGCGCAGATAGCGCCGCAGGGTCTCCCGCCCGGGTTTTTCCTGGGGAGCAGGCGCTTCCTCCTTGCCCGGCACGCGCACGAACCCGCCCCTGGGCCGCACCAGCGCGCGCTTGAGATCCGCGGCCATCTCGGCGGCGGTCTGGTAGCGCGAGGCGGCGTCCTTGCTCAACGCGCGGGCGATGACCTCGTCCAGCGCCGGGCTGATCCCCTTTTGCACGGCGCTGGGCACGGGCGGCATCTCCCGCACGTGCTTGAGGGCCACAGTGCGGGCGTCCTCCCCGTCGAAGGGCACCTGGCCGGTAAGCATCTCGTAGAGCACCACGCCCACGGAGTAGAGGTCGCTCTTTTCATCGGCGACGCGCCCCTGGGCCTGCTCCGGCGAGAAATAGTGAACGGAGCCGAGGATATTGGTGCCCGGGTCGATGGCGGCGGCGTCCTTGCCGATGCGCCGGGCGATGCCGAAATCCGTGACCTTGACGTTGTAATCCGCGTCCACGATGATGTTCTGCGGCTTGATATCGCGGTGGATGATATGGTTGCGGTGGGCGTGGTCCACGGCCGCGAGGATGCGGATGGCCATGGTCACGGCGCGGCGCGGCGCGATGCGCCCCTCCTGGCGGATCATCTCCTTGAGCGTCACGCCCTCGACGAACTGCATGGCGATATAACGGGTATCGCCATCCTGGCCGAGCCCGTAAATATCCACGATATTCGGATGATGCATCTGCTGCGCGGCGTGCGCTTCGTTGGCGAACTGGGCGGCGAACTGCTCGTCCCCCGCGAACTCGGACCGGAGCACCTTCACGGCGACGATGCGCCCCTCCTGAAGGTCCCAGGCCCGGTAGACGACGGACATGCCGCCCGTTCCCACCACATCGCGAAGCGCGTACCTGCCGGACAGGACGCGTTCCTCCGCCATGCTACGCTTCCTCCTCGCCCGTGACGATCAGCGCCGTGATGTTGTCCCGCCCGCCGCGCTCCAGCGCCAGGGAGACCATGGCCTCGAGCTTGTCCGGCCAGGAAGCGTCCCTGGCGAGGATGCCCGCCATCTCGTAAGTGCTCAGGTTGTTGCTCAGGCCGTCCGTGCACAGGAGCCAGACGTCGTCGCTCTTGTAATCGATGCGCAGGATATCCGGCTCGACGCTCTTGCCCGTGCCCAGGGCGCGGGTGATGTAGTTGCGCTGCGGGTGGGTGAGCGCTTCCTTATAGGTGATGACGCCCATCTCCAGCATCTCGCCCACGAGGGAATGATCGCGGGAGAGCTGGATCAGGGCGTTTTTGCGGAAGAGGTAGGCGCGGCTGTCGCCCACATGGGCGAGATACACGTCCTTCTCGTCGACCCAGATGGCCGTGAGGGTCGTGCCCATGCCCGCCTTGAGGGGATCCCTGCGCGATTCGGTGTAGATGGCGTGGTTCGCCTCGGCCACGGCGTGGCTGAGGGCGTCCTCGTCCGGACGCGCCGCCCACCTGAGCCACCGGGAGAACTCCGTGACGGCGATGGCGCTGGCGACTTCGCCCGCGCGATGCCCGCCCATGCCGTCCGCGACCGCCGCGAAGCGCTCGCCGGGCTTGGGCAGGTAATACGCGTCCTGGTTCAGGGCGCGCGTCTTGCCGATATCCGTCCTCGCGTATGCCTTCATGTTTTTCTCCCCTTTGCAAAAACACGCTTCCCGCTGGGTGTTCCGGGAATCCCTTGTGGATGATCCGCCCTTCCGAGCGACCGTCTTCCGGCTTTCAGCGCCCGCCGTCCTCTCGAAAGGACCGCTCCGGCGCGGTCGCGAGGGGTGGCCCGAAGGGCCCTCCCGAGCGGCGCGCCCGGGCCCCCGCGTCCTACTCCTGCGCGGCGTTCTGTCTTTCCTGGAGACTTACGCTGCGGCGCAATTGTCCGCAGGCGCCCTCGATATCCTCCCCCATGCTGCGGCGGCGCGTCACCGA